>JBIIIE010000271.1:0-4299 GCA_044235135.1 Roseomonas sp.
CGCCGTTGCCACACCTGTATTGCGATTATAGGTCAACTCATCAGCGCGCAGGATGCGCCCGCCCTGGAAGGCTTCCACCCGGCCGCGCGCCACCACCAGGGCGGCGTTTTGGTCGTATTGCACTTCATCAGCGGTGAAGGTGACCGGCGCATTTTGCGGCGGTGCGGCGGGGGCGGCAGCAGCGGGCGCTGGTGTGGCCCCAGGCAGGCTAGGCGTCACCGAAGCAGGCGGCGTGATCGGTGGCAGAAGCGGCGCCTGTGCAGATGCCAACCGCGCCGCCAGCGCGATCAGCAAAAAGCACCAAACTCCCAATATACCGCGCAGCATCCTAACCATCCTCAAGGTGCAACAGCAATGCTGCCGCCAATAGGAATCCAGCGCCTGCTGGCGCCCAAGCCGCCAATACCACGGGCAAAGTGCCAGCTTCACCGAATTCAGCGGTGATCTTGTCCAGCACAAAAAGCGCGAAGCCCGCGCTGACCCCGCCCGCGATCATGCGCGCCACACCGCCGCGACGGGCCGAGCGCATGGAAAACCCAGCCGCCAGCAGCGCCATGGCAATGGCAAGCAGCGGTAATGCCAGTAGCGATTGGAAATGCAGCCGATGGCGAATGGCGGAAAATCCGGCACTTTCCAGAACCGTGATGAATTCCGGCAAAGCCCAAAGACTGAGCGTATCGGGGCTTGCGAAGGAATTCTCGATCCTTTCGGGGGTCAATTCGGTCGGAAAATCGAGGCTTTGCGGCGCGCCCGCCACGCGATCCGCACCGAAGACCATGGCGCCTTCAAAGCGCCAGCGTCCGGGTTGGAGCAAGGCCGATGTCGCTTCGATGCGCGCCAAGGGGCGGTCTTCCGCCGAAAGCCGCCATACGCTGACCTCAGCGAGGCGCAGCACCTCGTCGGGGCGCGATTCGCGCGTTACAATCGGTCGGCCCGAAATAATGGCAACGCCTTGGGGTTGCAGCCCATCATCCGCCTGCCGCAACCAAAGCCTGCCACCGGCCAAGGCCGTGATGCCGCCGACATTGCGAAGATAAAGCTGATCCAACCGTTCGGCGCGCGCCAACATCGCCGATGACAAGGGCGATAGCGCCAGGCTGGCGCCAAGCCCGAGCATCAGCGCCACCAGTACCGGCCCGGCCAGAAAGCCCCAGGCGGAAATGCCCGCCGCGCGCGCCACCACCAACTCAGAAAACCGCGTCAGCCGCCAAAAGGCAATAATGCCGCCCAGCAGCACGGCAAAGGGCAGGATCTGCATGGCGACATAGGGCACGCGCAAAGCCGCGATCTGTGACACCAGGGCGAAATTCGCCTCAGGCCTTGTCGCCGCACGGCGCAGCAATTCAATCAGGTCAAACAGCGCGACCAGCATGGAAAGGGCCAGCACCATCAGCAGCGCCATGCCTGCAAAACGCCGCGCCACATAGGCCATGAGTGTGATGGGCAAGATCATGGCAGCGCCTCACGCCGGGGCGCCTTCCGCGGCAGGCCGGGGGCGCCGGCCAGCCACCAGGCGGAAATCACGCCCGGCAGGATGGCATGCAGCCAGATCAGCCAGATCAGCCCGTCGCGCCGCGTTGCCGCATTGCTGATGGTCAGGCCAAGCGCCAGCAGCGCAACCATGATGCCGATGCCAAGCACCACGCCCACACCGCCGCCATGGCGTCGGAATTGCCCGGTCAGTGCCACAGCCAAGCCAACCAACGCGAAGGAAAATGCCGTCAGTGGGCTTGCGATGCGCTGATGTCCTTCTGCCCGGAAACGCCTGACATCGCGCGGGCGCAAGCCCTCCGTTGGGTCAGGGTAGAGCAGTTCCGTGATTGAACGCTCCCGGCTGTCGCGGCTCCGCGTTTCCTCACTGCGCGCGACACGCGCCAGATCAACGCTGTTTTCGGAAAAGCTCAGCACGGTCAGCCGCGGCGGCGCGCCGGAGGCGCCTTTTTCCATCTGCTGGCGCACACCATCGTAAAGCGTCACGCGCGGCCCATCCGGCCCCTGTCCGATACGCCCGGATTGCGCCAGGATGGTCACTGCCCCGCCGGCTTCGCGTTGGTCATGCACGATGATCCCCCGCAGCATGCCATCAGCGTCGCGTTTGCGGGCATAGACAGTCAGGTCACTCCCGACGGTGGAAAACACCCCTTCCTGCACCAGTACGCCCACCAATTGATTGCGGATTTCGAATTGCCATTGCCGAAAGGTGGTGTGACTGAGCGGCACAAGCCAGAAATTCAACAAGGCCATGACAGCCACCACCAAAAGCCCAAGCGCCAAGGCCGGGCGTGCGATTTGCCAATTGGACAGCCCGGCGGCGCGCATCACCACCAATTCGCGGTCGCCGGCCAGGCGCAAATGCACGAACAGCATCACAATAAAGGTCGTGATTGGCAGAATGACCGAAAAGAAGGACGGCAATAAAAGGCTGGTCAATTCGAAAAATACCGCAAGCGACAAGCCGCGATCCAGCACCAATTCAATGAAGCGGAGCGATTGCGTCAGCCAGACAAGCGCCGCCAGCCCGACCGTTACGGCAAGCAGGGCCAGCGCAAGCTGGCGGAACAGATAGCGGTCGAGCAGGGTCATCGGCTTGGCTACCCTACCTGCTTGGCGCCAATGCCGAAAGCGGATTCAGGGCAGCACCTTGCCGGGATTCATCAGCCCCTTGGGATCAAGCGCTGCCTTGATCTGCCGCATCACCGCAAGCTCCGCGCCACCGCGCCATTCTTCCATCATATCGGTCTTGAGCTGCCCGATGCCGTGTTCGGCGCTGAAGGACCCGTCCAAATCCCGCACCACTTCATTCACGCAATCCATGATGTCGTGGCTGCGGGCGAGGAAGGCGGCCGGATCGGCGCCTTCCGGCTGCACCAGATTCACATGGATATTGCCATCGCCCATATGACCAAAAGGCATGGGGCGGATGCCTGGGATCAGCTTGCGGCAGGCTTCCGAAGCGCGTTCGATCAGCTCCGGCACGCGGGAGACGGGGACGGATACATCATTCTTCACCGAAGCCCCGGCCTTGCGCTGCGCTTCGGTATGCTCTTCGCGAATCCGCCAAAGGGCGGCGCGCTGCGCTTCGCTTTCGGCCAGCACGGCATCCAGCACTTCGCCCGATTCCATGGCCGGCGCCAGCACCTGTTCCGCAAGACCACGCAAATCCGCATCTGGCCTGGTGGAGGCCAGGTCAATCAGCGCGTAATGCTGCGCGCGTTCCGCCAGGGGCCGCGTCACGCCGGGGATCAGTTGCACGGTCAGGTCAACGCCATCGCCTGACATATATTCAAAGGCGCGGATCGCGCTTTCGTCATTCTCCCGAAAGCGGCGAAACAGGCCAAGCGCGGCAGAGGCATCGCGGACTGCGGCGAAAATCACCTCATTGGCGCGAGGGCGGGCGAACAGCTTAAGGACGGCGGCGGTGATGATGCCAAGCGTGCCCTCGGCCCCCACAAAAACATGGCGCAAAGCATAGCCGGTATTGTCTTTGCGCAGGCGCCTGAGGCCATGCCAGATGCTGCCATCAGGCAGCACCACTTCCAGCCCAAGCATCAATTCGCGCGCATTGCCGTAGCGCACCGTGTTATTGCCGCCGGCATTGGTGGAGAGCACACCGCCAATCATCGCCGTGCCTTCGCCGCCGAAACTGAGGGGGAACAGGCACCCCGCAGCAGCGGCGGCTTCCTGTGCGGCTTTCACCACAACACCTGCTTCGGCGGTCATGGTCATATCCAACGGGTCGAGGTCGCGGATGCGGTTCATGCGCGCGAGTGAGACAATCACCGCGCGCCCGGAAGCATCCGGCGTCGCGCCGCCGACCATGGAGGTATTGCCCCCTTGCGGCACAATGGCGATGCCTGCGGTGCTGCACAGCCTGACCGCTTCGGCCAATTCCGCGGTATTGGCGGGGCGAAGTAAGGCCAGGGCGCGGCCCTGATAGAGGCTCCGCCAATCGGCCAGGGCCGGGGCGATATCAGCGGCATCGGTCAGCAGCCCGGCAGGGCCGAGCAGACTGGCAAGGGCGGGGGGGAGCAGGGATGAATCGGCCATGGGCTGTTGAAACGCCCCAGCCCCGCGCGGTCAAGTTCAATGCGCCGCATAGGGCGGCGGCGCAGCTTCGGTCTACCGCGTCCAAGCTTGACAGGGTTTGCCGGCCTGCGGAGGCTTTCCATCTGAATAGCGAGGATGACACCGTGACCGCTGCGCTGGATGGGCTGATTGTTCTGGACCTGACGAATTTTCTCTCTGGCCCCTATTGCACCATGCTGCTTGGGGACCTCGGCGCCGATGTCATCAAGGTGG
>JBIIIE010000272.1:0-4297 GCA_044235135.1 Roseomonas sp.
ATGACAGCCTGCTGGGCGGCGCCACTGGCAATACGCTGGAAGGCGGCGCTGGCGATGATACGATCAATGGCGGCGGCGGCGCTGACCGTGCCGCAGGCGGTGCCGGGAATGACTATATCTACGCGGTCATTGGTCTTGATGTCGGAATCGGCGGCAACGGCAGCGATACGCTGGATACAAGCGCCTTTTCCGGCAATTATCTGGTCAATCTGCAAACCGGCCTCACCAACTTCAGCGGCGAAAGCTTCACCGAATTCGAAGCGGTCATGTCGGGCAACGGTAATGATACGCTGAGCGGCACGGATGGCGCCAATTTCATGCATGGTGGCGCCGGGAATGACAGTATCCTGGGCGGCGCCGGCGATGATACGCTCAATGGCGGCGGCGGCTTTGACCGTGCCGCAGGCGGTGCCGGGAATGACTATATCTACGCGGTCATTGGTCTTGATGTCGGGGTCGGCGGCAACGGCAGCGATACGCTGGATACAAGTGCCTTTTCCGGCAATTATCTGGTCAATCTGCAAACCGGCCTTACCAACTTCAGCGGCGAAAGCTTCACCGAATTCGAAGCGGTCATATCCGGCACTGGTAATGATACGCTGATTGGCACGGATGGCGCCAATTTCATGCATGGTGGCGCCGGGAATGACAGTATTCTTGGCGGCGCCGACAATGACACGCTGAGCGGTGGTTCGGGCAGCGACAATCTGATCGGCGGCGATGGCCTGGATTGGGTCAGCTATGCCAGTGCGACCGCTGCAATCACAATTGATTTGAACATGGGCCGCGTCTTTGCCGCGGATGGGACCGACACGCTCAGCAGTATCGAAGCCGCGCTTGGCGGGGCTGACGCTGACAGTCTGTTGGGCGGGAATGGCAATGATTGGTTGATCGGCGGTGACGGCGCAGATACGCTCATCGGCGGTGCCGGCAATGATACCCTGATCGGCGGCGAGGGCGGGATGGAGTCGTTGATTGGCGGCGCAGGTGATGATGTCATCCTGGTCGGCAATGTGGATCTGGCTTCGATTTGGGCGTTGTTTAACTTCCCCTGACGGAAGCCTTGCCTAACGCCCGCGCGCGCAGCTTGTCGCGCATCGCCCCCCAGGCCGCGAGAAAACGCGCCGGCGTATCTGCTGGCGCATTCCAGGGCAGCGAAACGCGTATCGCGCAGGCGGCGTCCGCGCCATAGCCCATCGCTGCCAGCACATGGGATTGCCGCACCTTGCCCGATGAACAGGCGGCCCCCGCGGAAACCGCAACCCCGGCCAAATCCAGCGCAATCACCTGGGTTTCCGCCGCCACACCTGGCAGGATCAGGCTGGTGGTATTGGGCAGGCGGGGCGCGCCGCTGCCCGCGATGATGACCTCGGGCGCCAGCGCCGTGACGCCAGCTTCGATCGCATCGCGCAAAGCGGCCAGGCCTTCCGGCAAAGGGCAGGCAATGGCGGCGGCGAAGCCGGCAATGGCGGGCAAAGCTTCGGTCCCGCCGCGCCGGCCGGATTCCTGCCCGCCGCCGGTCAAAACCGGCGCCGGGTCCAAACCGGGGCGGAGCAGCAGCGCCCCCACCCCTTTGGGGCCGCCCAGCTTATGCGCGGAAAGCGCCATGGAATCGGCGGCGCCCAGGGTAAAGGGCAGGCGCCCCGGCATCTGCACCGCATCCAGATGCAGCAAAGCACCATGCGCCCGGCAAAGTTCTGCAATGGCTGCAATGGGATGCAGCACGCCGGTTTCATTATTGGCCGCCATGACCGCAACCAGGGCCGGACCGCCCGACTTAAGTAAGGCCTCCAGCGCGCCAAGGTCCAAAGTGCCATCGGCCAGCACCGGGATCACCTCGGCCTCTGGCCCCGCCGCAGCCAAAACGGCGGGGTGTTCGGTCGCGCCCACTAATACGCGTCGCCCGGCAGAAAGGCCCCGGATGGCCAGCGCATTGGCTTCCGTCCCGCCGGAGGTGAAAACAAGGTCCCGCCCCCGCGCCCCGAGGCGCGCCGCAATTGCCTCCCGCGCTTCTTCCAAAACGCGCCGCGCCGCCCGGCCTTCAGCATGGACCGAGGATGGATTGCCCGGCAGCGCCAAAACCTGCGCCATGGCGGCGATGGCTTCCGGGCGCATGGGCTCGGTCGCGTTGGCGTCCAGATAAAGCCGGGGCATGGCGGGTCAGCCGAGCGGCAGGGGGCCGACGGCGCGGCCCAAAACGCGCCCGGCCAGCACATCGGCCAGCGTCACACCGGCCAGGAAAAGCCTGATTTGCCCCCCTAATTCCGCCCATAAATCATGGGTTTGACAGCGCTGCCCAGCCAGGCACCCTGGATGGCCCTCCTCACACCTGGTGGCCGAAATCGGTTCTTCCACCGCATCAATGATGGCAGCGATGGTGATGCGTTCCGGCGCCGGCAGCAGCCGATAGCCCCCACCTGGCCCGCGGGCCGATTCCACCAGCCCGGCGCGGCGCAGCCGGCCAAAAAGCTGCTCCAGATAGGCCGCCGAGAGGTGCTGGGCGGCAGCGATATCAGCAATGGAGACCGGTCGCGCCTCCAGCGGGTCTGTCTGCCCGGCCTCACGCCGCGCCATTTCGGCGAGCGCCATGACAGCATAGCGACCACGGGTTGAGAGCCTCATCTGTCAGCCCAACCTGACAACCGAGAAGGGGGGCAAAAAAAACGCAACTCCCAGCATGAAAACATTAGGAATTTCCAGTCTCGATCATTATATTACGGGTTCCTTGGAGGGACGGGAAACCCCTCTGAGGCATCGGGGTGGCGGCTTCGGCGGCACCTCGGCGATAGGATACCGCGGCGCTCCCGTGGCAATGAAAGCTAGGTTTGCCGATCTTGGCGGTCAAGATTTCCGCGGTCGGTAAGTGAGCGATCAAAGCGTGTCCTGGTCGTTGACTTTGGTTTCCCGGAAATGCGGCGCCGGTGCCGCTGGGTTCGCATTGCTCATCCCCCATGGGCGATAATGCGTGAACCCCGCGCCGGCCAAGAATGGAATGGACAGAAGAAGACCATGCCAGAAGTAATGTTCGCCGGGCCTGATGGCCGGCTTGAAGGACGCTATCACCATTCCAAGCGCCCGAATGCCCCCACAGCGCTTTTGTTACACCCGCATCCGCTGCATGGCGGCACCATGAACAATCGCGTCATTCATGCGCTGTATCAGCGCATGCAGGCGCTTGGCTTTTCGGTGCTGCGCTTCAATATGCGCGGCGTGGGGCGCAGCCAGGGCCGCTATGATGGCGGCATTGGCGAAATCTCCGACGCCTGCGCAGGGCTGGATTTCCTGCAAACCGTGAACCCCAATGCGTCTTCGCAATGGGTGCTGGGCTATTCCTTCGGTGCTTATGTTGGCATGCAGGTGCTGATGCGCCGCCCGGAAATGGGCGGCTTTGTTTCCATCAGCGCGCCGGCTTCGCATTATGATTTCGGCTTCCTCGCACCCTGCCCCTGCGGCGGGCTGATCCTGCATGGCGCCGATGATGAATTGGTGCCGGAAATCTCCGTGAAGAAGCTTGTGGAAAAGCTGAACACGCAAAAGGGCGTTTCCATTGATTATCGTGTCATGGCCGGGGCCGGCCATGTCTTCACGCCGGAACAGACCGAAAAGGTTGTGGATGCGGCGGAAGATCACGTGATGGGCATTCTGAACCGCAACCGCATGGCGCTGGCGGCTGATTAAGGCTTGAAGCCACGCTCCAAAAAAAGGCCGCGCGGGTCGTTCCGGGCGGCCTTTTTCATGTGCGGCGTTTGTGCTTGGATTGGTTGAACAACCGGGAGGTCACCATGAAGCTTTCACGTCGCGCGCTGATTGCCAGCGCCCTTGCCACCCCTGCCATTGCCCGCGCCCAGGGCGGCTGGCGGCCGGATCGGCAGATCACCATGATTGTCGCCTTTGCGGCTGGCGGTGGCACGGATGTCGCCGCGCGGACCATTGCGCGCTTCATGGAAGCGGATCTTGGGCAATCGGTGGTAGTGCTGAACCGTCCCGGCGCCGGCGGAGAAATCGGCTTTTCCGAATTGGCCCGTGCGCGGCCTGATGGCTATACGATTGGCTTCATCAATACGCCCAATATCGTCACCATCCCGATTGAGCGCCGCGCGCGGTATTCATTGGATGATTTCTCGCTGATCGGCAATATCGTGGATGATCCGGGCGGCATGTGGGTGGTGCCGGACAGCCCTTATAGGACGCTGGCTGATCTGCTGGCGGCGGCGCGGGCCAATCCGGGCACGATTGGCTATGGCACCACCGGCATTGGTTCCGATGATCATTTGGCCATGCTGGCGCTGGAACGCGC
>JBIIIE010000273.1:0-4290 GCA_044235135.1 Roseomonas sp.
CGGCAAGCCACCGCGCATCGGCCAATGGTCCTTGCCGGGTGGCGCGCAGCATGTTGGTGAGAAAGCCGAAGAAGCCGCGCGACGCGAATTGCGCGAAGAGGCCAGCATTGAAGTCGGCCAGATGGCGCTCGCTTATGTTTTCGATGCCATCAATGAAGATGAGGATGGCCGCGCGCGCTATCACTACACCATCATTGATTTTGCCGCGCATTGGTTGGAGGGCGAAGCCTGCGCCGGCGATGATGTGAGTGAAGTCGCCTGGGCGCTACCGCATGAATTGGTGGCTTATGATCTGACCGAAGCGGCGCATGAGGCGATTGCGGCGGCGCGCATCGCCCTGGGATTACGCTGATAAATCAACGCCGCCGCCAGCCTTCCTGCTTGCGATAAAGCGTGGATGGGCTGATGCCCAGAAACGCCGCCGCCTTGGCGATATTTCCGCCGCAGAGCTTGACCGCTTCTTCAATGGCTTCACGTTCTGTCTCAGCCAGCGGGCGGATGCGCTTCGTGGATTCAACGGCGCGCGGCGCGATAGGCGGCGCAGATTCCGGGGCAGTCACCGGCGCTGGCACGACAGGCGCGGGCGGGGGCTTCGCGCCACCTTCCCGCACCGTGGCGGGCAGCATGGCCGCTGTTACCACTTCGCCATCATGCAGCACCACCGCGGTGCGAATGGCGTTTTCCAATTCGCGCACATTGCCGGGCCAGGTATGGCGCATCAGCATCGCACGCGCCTCGGCATCGAAGCGCTGGAAGCGCTTGCCTTCCTCGGTGGCGCTTTTCGCCAGAAATGCCTCGGCCAAAGCCAGCACATCATCGCCGCGATCACGCAAGGGCGGCAAGGGCACCGGGATCACATGCAGGCGATAATAAAGGTCTTCGCGGAAGCGCCCAGCGCGCACTTCTTCCAAAGGATCGCGATTGGTGGCGCAGACAAAGCGCACATCGGTTTGCAGCGTCTTGCCGCTGCCGACAGGCTGAAACGTGCCGGTCTGGATGAAGCGGAGCAGCTTGCCTTGCAGCGCCAAATCCATTTCGCAAATCTCATCCAGGAATAGCGTGCCGCCATCCGCCGCCCGCGCCGCGCCGATCCGGTCCGCCACCGCGCCGGTAAAGGCGCCGCGCACATGGCCGAAGATTTCGCTTTCAATCAAATCCTTCGGGATCGCCGCGCAATTGATGGCGATGAAGGGACCGGCCTTGCGGGGTGAGATGCCATGCACCGCCTCGGCCGCCAATTCCTTGCCGGTGCCGCTTTCACCGGTCACAAACACGGTCGCGCGCGATGCGGCGGCGTTTTCCAGAATGCGATAGACGGCCTGCATGGCCGGTGCGGCACCAATGAAGCCGGCAAAGCCTTGGCGCGGCGCGCCCGCCGCCAGCACTGCGACCTGCCGGCGCAAGGCCGCGCGTTCCATCACATTCGCGACTGTCACGGTCAGCCGTTCCGGCGCGAAGGGTTTCACCAGGAAGTCAGATGCGCCCGCCTGCATCGCCTCCACCGCCAGCGCCACCGAACCATGCGCGGTCATGACCACCACCGGCAGATCAGGATCACGCCCGCGCAATTCGCGCAGCACGGAAAGCCCATCCCCATCCGGCAGACGGAGATCAAGCAGCACGCCATCGGGCATCAATTGATCGGCGAATTTCAGCGCATCGGCGATGCAATGCGCGTGGCGAATTTCATAAGGCCCGGCGCGCAGATATTCCTGATAAACGGTGGCGAGGGAAGGTGAATCCTCCACCAGCAAAAGCTGGTGCTGCAAGGCTGCGTCAGCCACGCGCGCGCATCCAACCGAATAAGGTCAAGACAACACCCAACACCGCCGGCGCCACAAAGGCCGGCGCTTCCAGAACGGGCAGCAGCACATCATCCCACAACATCGGCAGAAGATAGCGCTGAACCCCGGCCTGCACCAAACTCAGCCAACTCGGATCGAGGCGAAACAGCAGCGCCCCCAGCGGATCGGCACCGAACATCACGAAAAGCCCCGCTGCCAGCAGCAAGAACACCAAGCCAATCAGGCGCATCGCGCCCTCACGCCCAAAGTCGTTCGCGCTGCAAACCCGTGTAGAGATCGGCGACGAATTCACCATAACCATTGAAAAGCAGCGTTGGCACTGTCTCCCCCGTACCAAGCATGCGTTCCTGCGCCTGGCTCCAGCGCGGATGCGGCACGGCGGGATTCACATTGGCCCAAAAGCCATATTCCTGCGACTGAAGCTTTTCCCAGAAGGAAACAGGACGCTGATCGGTAAGCCTGATCGTCACGATGCTCTTGCCGGCCTTGAAGCCGTATTTCCACGGCTGATGGAAACGGATCGGCCCGCCATTTTGCGGCGGCAGCAGCTTGCCATAGGCACCCACCACCATGAAGGAAAGCTCATTGGCCGCCTCCGCAATGGTGCAGCCTTCCGTATAGGGCCAGGGATACCAGCTTTGCCTGAGGCCCGGCATGACGCTTGGCATGGTCGCGGTCTGGAACACGACATAGCGCGCGGAAGAAAGCGGCTTCACCTCGGCCAGCAGGGCGGAAAGCGGGAAGCCGGTCCAGGGCACCACCATGGCCCAGGCTTCCACGCAGCGCAGACGATAGACGCGTTCTTCCAGCGGCATGCGCGCGAGCAAATCCTCAATGCCGTAGTCGCGCGGGTTCTCCACCATGCCTTCCACCTTCACGGTCCAGGGACGTTGAGGCATGCGCTGAGCGGCGGCGCTGATGGTCTTGTGGCTGCCGAATTCATAGAAGTTGTTGTAGGTGGTGACTTCGCGTTCCGCGGTGATGGCGCGGCCCGGCGCATAGCGCGTATTGCGCATGGCCGGCGGCAGGCCCGCTTGCTGGGCGAGTGCCGGACCAGCGGCCAGCATCCCGGCGCCAAGCGCCATGGCCTTGCGGCGGTTGAATACCAGCGCTTCGGGCGTGATTTGGGACTCGGGCAGGGAAAAGCGGCGGAATTTCAGGATATGCATGGCGGGTATCGCCTCCTTAACCCGATAAAGGCGCGCTGACCGTGAAGGTCAAGCATGATCACCGCCCCGGCCTCGGCAAAACCGCACTTGGCGGCTGGCCGGGCGCGGTCGTCACCCGAAACAGCCGATAGGCTTCGGCTTCCTGCCCTCGGCGGGCACGGATCAAACGACCGGCATCGCCTTCAATGCGTATCGCGCCAGGCCAAAGCGGTGGCCCATCGCCCCGTCTTTCGCTGCGGATCAGCAGGCCCTCAGCCCCATCGGGCCCCTTGGGCAAGGTGAAGAAGCGCCAGCGCGGGTCCATGGCCACCACGCGAAGCTCAGGCGGCAGGCGGAAGGCCATGCCGGAAGCGAGGCCATATTCCTCGGCGGCGATGAAGGCGACGCCCTCGCGCGCCGCAGCCCGCGCCAAATCCGCCGCCAGCCCATCCCAGCCGCCAAGCCGCGCCAGCGTCGGGTCCTGCCGGCGCGGCAAGGGCAAGGGCGCGGCGGTGGCTTGCAGATAGGCCGCCCCCGCCATGGCGAAGCCCAGCACCAGGGCAGGCACGCGAAGCCTGAGCCAGTTCGCGGGCAGCAGCGCGGCGGCGGCAATGGCCGCGCTGGGATAGAGGATCGCCGGCCAATTCCCCTGCACCCGGCTGCCCAAAGCCTGCCAAAGGAAAATCGCCGCCCCTGGCAGGATCAGCGCCAGCAAAAGCGCCGCGCCGGCATCGCGCTGACGCCAAACCTGCCGCGCCGCCAGGGCGATGCCAACCACGCACAACAGAAAGACCAGCGGCGTCACCAAAGCCACCTGGCCGCCAAGCAATTCGCCAAGCCAGCGCAGGCTTTGGCCGGTGCCGCCGGCCGCAGTCCTCCCGCCCTGCTTGGCGAAGGATGCCCATTCATGCGCCGCATTCCACAACAGCACAGGGGCGAAAAGCACGACGGCCAAAGCGCCGCCGGCCCAAAGCTGCCAGCGCAGCAGCCAGCGTCGTGCTTCGGGCAGCAGCACAAGCCAAAGCACCAAACCGAAGCCGAGCAAAACCGCCGTATATTTGGACAGCAGCGCACCCCCCGCGAAAACCCCGGCGGCCAGCCACCAGCGCGCATCTCCGCTGCGCTGCGCCCGTGCCACGGCCCAGAGTGTCGCAACCCAAAAGAACAGCAAGGGCGTGTCGGGTGTCATGGTCACGGCGCCAAGCGCGGCGAAAAGCGTCGCATTCATCAGCGCCGCCGCCCAGGGCCCGGCGCCACGTCCGGGGAAAAGATCCTCGGCGGTGCGCGCCAGCATCAGCGAACCGATGAACAGCGCAACCGGCCCCAATAGCCGCACG
>JBIIIE010000274.1:0-4263 GCA_044235135.1 Roseomonas sp.
TCGGCCTGATCAAGCGCCTTCGCGCGGCCAACGCGACCGCCCTGGCCAAAAAACGCCGCAGTCACAACATTATCGAGAATGGTAAGCTGGCGGAAAGGGCGTGGTATCTGAAAGGTGCGCCCAATGCCGCCATGGCAGATTTCAATTGGCGCCAACCCGCCGATGTCGCGACCCTCGAAATTGATTGAGCCTTCGGTCGGTTTGAGCAGACCCGCAATCATATTGAAAGTCGTGCTCTTGCCCGAGCCATTAGGCCCGATCAGCCCCAAAATCTCGCCCTGATCAAGCGAAAAACTGACGCCATTCACTGCAACGAAGCCACCAAACCGTTTCGTCAGCCCTTGAACCTGCAGCATGAGGCGCTGCCGTCAGCGGATGGCGTAGGCATGGCCCGCAGGCAGTGGAATGACCGGATCTGCGGTCTTGATGCTGGCGGGCCAAACAATCTTGGTCTGAGCGTCAACATATTGCATCACCACGGGTGTGGAGCGCGCATTCTGCCCGGCCATCGAATGGCCTGGCGGATTGAAGCGCACACCATAACCCTGAATGGTGCCGCCATCCGGGATATCAGTGGCCATGGCTGCCTGCCGCAGCGCATCCGGCGTGAAGCCGCCATGATTGCGAATGGCACGCGGCAGCACATCGGTCAGCAGGATCCAGGTCTGATTGAAGCCCATGGAGGTGTGCGGCGGCACTTCCTGCACATTGGTCTCCGCACGGTAGCGGCGCACCATTTCGGCAGTTACCTCACCAAGGCCAGGCGCCAGGGTAGTCGGATTCAGCAGTTGTGCCGCCACCGGGTCCACATTGAAGATGTAATTGGCGTCCTGCCGAAAGGTTTGTTGCAGGCGGTCAATCTGCCCATAACCCGCGCCATGGCCAATCAGTGCACGCCAGCGCAAACCAAGTTCGCGCGATTGGCGGAGAAAGAGCGTAATGTCCGGATTGTAGCCGGTATGCAGGATCACATCCGGCCTTTCGCGCCGCAGCTTCGTCACCAGCGAGGAAAGATCCGGCGCGGTTGCCGCATAGCCTTCCTTCAATACGATACGCAGGCCCAATTCGCGTGCTTTTGATTCATTACCGGCAGCAACACCTGCGCCATAGGGACCATCCTCATAGATGATCGCCACGCGCACATCATTCACCGGTCGGCCAAGCCTTGATTGTGCGACATCAGCGATGAATTGGCAGGAAGCCTCGCCGAATTGATCGCTATGCACTTGGGCGCGGAAGACATATTCAAGGTTGCGATCCTTGAAGACAGAAGATGCTACACAGACATTGGCCCACATGAAACGACGCTGCTGATTGACGCGCTGCGCCATGGGCACGCAATGCGCACTGGAAAAGACACCCATGATGATGTCAACGCGTTCCTGTTCCAGCAGGCGGGTCATTTCATTGATGGCGACTTCCGTGCGCGATTGCGCATCCGCATAAATCGCGTTCAGACGGTGGCCTTCCACCCCGCCCCTTTCGTTAATCATTTCAATGGCATGCTTGGTACCTATGGCCGAAGCCAAGGAACCGCCGCCAGCAAAGGGGCCGGTGTAATCATAGATAACGCCAAGCCGGATTTCCCGCTGCTGCCCAAAGGCAGCCGCTGGCGCCAGGGACAATGCGCTTGCGGCGCCCAAAAATCCACGACGGCCGAGATAATTCTGCATCATGCACTCCCCCATGTGTGTTTTGTTGCCGCTTGAGCCACGGACCCATTACCTTTGATCTTAGCGATAAGCTGGGGGCGCCTGTCAACACGTTTCCATCGCTAATCAGAAGGCGCTTTGCCGTAATGCGCCTGGCCCGCCTTCGCCTCGACGCCCTCCGCCACTCTCTGGGACGCCGATAGGGCTTTGGCCAGCCCGATCTGATGATCCAACTGCGCCCCAAGCCTGCCCTTCAATGTGACGAGCAAAAACCGCCCTGCAGTGACGTTTTTCCAGAAGGATGCAACCCCCAAGGCAGATGGAACCGATGGCTTATCCGGGCTTGCTGCCTTTCGTAACGCATGGCGAGGCAGAGGAGCAGGCCCCCTCCCGGTATGGAGTCCCCTCCCCTGATTACATTTTTTGGCGGGATTGAAGATGGACCATGGGCACGGTCAGGACGGATGAATTGCTTCCGTGAAGCGTCAAGGAAAGCCTTCTTCCCGGAAACAAACAGTGTAGCGATCAGCAGCGGAAGGAAGCCGGCCTGGATCGCCGCGACCACAAAAAACTGACGCTGTCACGCGGTTCAACCCATGATACTCGAATCACGCCGAGATCAACCGACGGCGAATTCGCGCAGAAATCCAATCAATCGCCGCAACCGTGATGATCATCAGAATAATGATGAAAGCAACCTCATCCCAATGGCGCACGCGAATCCGCTCGGCGATCTGTAACCCGATCCCGCCCGCGCCGACGACGCCGAGGATAGAAGCCGAACGCGTATTGCTCTCAAAGAAATACAGCGCCTGCGCCAACATGACAGGGGCGACCTGCGGCAAAAGCCCGAAGCGGATGCCAAGCAAACGGCCGCCGCCAGCGGCGGTCACACCTTCGGCCTGGCGCTTCTCGGCATTCTCGATTGCCTCGGCATAAAGCTTGGAAAGCACGGCAATGTCCGAGACGAATATTGCCAGCACGCCCGCCAAGGGTCCCAACCCCACGGCCCGCACAAAGGCCAAAGCCCAGATCAATTGATCCACACCGCGCATGCCATCGAAAACACGCCGCAGCGAAAAGCGCAGCAGGGTCGTTGTCACCACATTGCGCGCACCCATAAAGCCCAAGGGCACCGCAACTATGGCCGCCATGAAGGTGCCGAGAAAGGCCATGGCAACGCTTTCCGCAATGCCCTTCAGGATTTCGACCCACAGCTCTCCAGGTGAGGGCGGGATCATGAGCACAAGGATGGTGCCAAGCCCGTTCAGCCCATTCCAAAGCCGTGTAGGCGAGAAATCAAAATACCAAAGCGCGCCGATGAACCAGGCAAAAAACAGCACAATACCAAGCCCGCGCAGACCAAGCCGTAAGGGGCCGGGGCCGAAAGCACTCGGCATACGCGTGCGCCAAGCGTTGATGCTGCTCTCGCTCATCGCGCAGCCTCCAGCCGGCCAATCGCGGCGTGGCGCAGGCGTTCCGATAGCAGGTCAACGCAAACCACGGTCAGGATGATCAACAGGATGATGGCGCTGATTTCCTCATAATAATTGAAGGAGATCACCTTATAGAGCTCCTCTCCAATGCCGCCGGCGCCGACAAAGCCGATCACGCTGGCGGAACGGATATTCACTTCAAAACGCAGCAGCAGATAGGACAGGATATTGGGCAAAACCTGCGGCAAAATGGCAAAGCGGCAGGCGGCAAACCAACTGCCACCGGCGGAGGTCACACCATCCCAAGGCTTCATATCGGCATTCTCAATCGCCTCGGCGAATAGCTTGCCATTGGCGCCGGCGCTATGGAGCGCAATCGCCAAAATGCCCGCCAGCGCACCAACACCAAAGGCCCAGACGAAAATCAGCGCATAGACGATTTCCGGGATGGTGCGCAGAGCCTCAAGAAAGCGGCGCGTGAGATGATAGACCAGACCTGAAGGCGCGATGTTGCGCGCCGCCGGAAAGGCCAGCAGCAGGGAAACCGCCGAACCCAGCAACGTAGCCAAAGCCGCCATATTGGCGGTTTCCAAGATCAGCAGCGCCCATTCAGGCAGGCGATAGAACCAGAAGGCGATGGAACCCTCAGTTTCCGCATCGGCAAACAGCCTATCCCAGCGCAAATCCGGCAGGATGCGGATAAAATACTCGCCAATGCGCGGCAGCCCCGCCCATAATGTCGCCGGATGCGCCTCACTGATCCAAGCCGCAACAACCAGGCACACCAATATCACCGCAGCGCCTAAAAGCGCGGCATTACGCTTCTGGCAGCGCGCGGCCTGAAAGGCTTCCTCCCCGCGGATCACCGCGGGAAGGCTGGTGGCATAGGCTGCCTGCATCATCAGGAACGGCGGCGACGCGCGGCGGCTTCCTCACGCCGGAGTTCGACGAAAAGTTCGAAATCCTGATGGCGTACTTCGCGATACCCCATGCCGCCGCCGCGTTCGATCTGCTTGTAGATATCCGGATGCGTCTTGGGCAGCGCCAAATGGAAGCGCTTAATATCTTCCTTGAAGGCCGCGGGAAGATCGGTGCGCGTGCCCATCGGGCCGTTCAGGATGGGTTCAGACCGCCAGATGATGCGCAGATCGCGCATATTCAGCAGCCCCTTTTGC
>JBIIIE010000275.1:0-4261 GCA_044235135.1 Roseomonas sp.
CCACCACCGCATTGGCGGGCGGGGCGGCGGCAATCGCGCGGATGGCGGCCAGCATCGGCGCGCCGGCTTCGATGATGGAAATCATGTCACGCGCCGGTGGCATCGCCACGGCCAAGTCAAGCACGCGCCCGCCCGCAAGCAGCACGCCCGCGCGGCTTCCGGCCGCGTCCGCAAAGGTGATCAGGTTCAAGGCAGGCATTTGGTTTTCCCCAAAGTTACACAAGGCCGGCAGGCAAGCGCGGCCTGGGCTTTCGCGCAAGCCCCGGGGTCTTAAGGCGCTTCAAACCGCGCGAGGCGCACGGCGGTATGCCCGCGCGGCGCCACTGGGGTTGGCATGACCAACAGGCAATCATCATGCGGGGTGCGAATCTCCCGCGCGCCATCCTGGGCAATCACCGTGCCGGCCTTTGGGATGATGTCGCCGCCGCGAAAATCTCGCGCGAAAATGAAGCTATGCGATGTGGCCGTGACGGTTTCGGTCACGCGCGCCAGCAAAGGGGGCTCTGGCCAGGGGGGCGGGGCAGGGCCGGCAATGCCATAAAGCCCAAGCGCACGGCGCGCGGTGGTGGCCATGGCCGTGATGGTCGCTGTTTCCCAATGCTGCCCGGCTTCCACCAGCACGGCGGCGGCGTTCGCCCCAGGGGCAGTGAAGCGTGCGTGATCCACCAGGCGCCGGCCGGCGATATGCCCAGGGTCAGCCACCGTCAGGCGTGGCGTGCCAAGCGATTGGCCAAGCCTGATGGCGCGATCCGTATCGGCGGCCAGGGTCAGCGGATCGGATGGCCAGAGCATGGAATGCAGATCCACCAGCACATCCACGCTTTCGATCACAGGCAGCAATTTGCGCACACGGCGCATCTCCCGCGAATCGCGCGGGCTTTGCAGCCGATCCTCACCCCAAAGCCGGTTCAAATCCTCATCCAGATAGCGTGTCACGGTCGGGTTTGACGGATCAAAGGCCAGGAAGGCGTCTATATTGTTGAAGATCAGGCTGAGCCTGCCGCGTTCCGGCCGGATGCCGGCCACGAGCATTTCGGCCAGCACGGCGGCGCCCGCGATTTCATTGCCATGGGTCAGCGCCACCAGCGCCAGATGCGGGCCGGGTGCGGCGGCGGTGAAGGTCCAAACGCCTGGAATGCCGCAATTCCCGCCAAGCCAAGGGCGCAGATCAGGGACGGCAAACTCCACCGCAAAACGCGGCAAAGCCTTCCCCTCAGCCTCGGTAGTGGTGGATTGCGTGCCCAGCAAACTTCCCCTCAATTATCTTTCTGGTGGTCAAGTTTATACAAGTCACGCGACACGTCTATCCTGGGGAATGTTACAGTCATGGTTCAGCCAAAGCCGCGCGCGCCGCGCATCGCCATTCTGGGGCTTCACCTGGAGGCTAATGCCTTCGCGCCAGTCACTGTGAGGGAAGATTTCGCCCGGCAATGCCTGGAACGGGGGGAGGCGATCTCGCGCCTGGCACGCCAGCCGGTCAGCCATCTGCCATCGGAGATTCCGGGTTTCTACAAGCGCATGGATGAGACCGGGCCTTGGGAGCCTGTGCCCATTCTGGTCATGGCGGCGCCTCCGGGCGGGCCGATTGATCAAAGCCTGTTGAATGATGCGCTGGATGAGATGCGGACTGGTCTGGCGGCGGCTTTGCCCTTGGATGGTGTCTATATCGCCAATCATGGCGCGAGCAGCGCGACTGGCGATGAGGATAGCGATGGCACCATGGCGGCGATGATCCGCGCCGTTGTGGGCCCCGCCGTTCCGATCATCTGTACCCATGATCTGCATTGCAATATCAGCGAAAAACTGATCGGCGCGGTGGATGCCTTTATCGGCTATCGCACCAACCCGCATGTGGATATGCGCGAACGCGCCGCGGAGGCTGCCGATTTGCTGCTTGAGGCGCTTGGCGGTCAGCGCTTTGCGCGTGGTTTCGTGCGGCTGCCGATCACGCCGCCCTCGGTCAGCCTGCTGACCGCGCGCGGCCCCTATGCGGATCGCATGGCGGCATGTGAGGCGCTGATGGCGCGCGATCAGCGCATCGCCAATGCCTCCATCTGCGGCGGTTTTGTTTTTTCCGATTTGCCCAAATGCGGCATGACCGTGACGGTGACCGCGCGCGGTGGGGATCAAGCCCTGGCGGATGCGGCAGCGCTTGAGATCGCGCGCGCCACCTGGGCGGATCGGCAGCGCTATGTGGCGAAGCTGATGTCGCTTGCCGATGTTACTGCCCGCGCCAAGGCAGCGGGTGAGGGCGCGGCGCCGGTGCTGATTGCCGATGTCGCCGATAATCCGGGCGGTGGAGGGCGCGGCAATACGGCCTATGTGCTGCGCGCCTTGCATGAAGCGGGTGTGGCGGGCGTGGTGCTGGCCAATTTCGTTGATCCTGACCTGGCCGAGGAAGCGCATAGGCTTGGCGAGGGGGCGCGCTTCACCGCGCAATTCAACCGCAACCCGAGCGAATTTTCCGCGAGTTTCACCGCGCCCGCGCGCATCCTGAAACTGTCGGATGGCAAGGGTATTGGTCGGCGCGGCACCATGGCCGGGCGCGCCTTTGACCTTGGCCCGGCCGCTTTGCTTGAACTGGAAGGCACCGGCATCCGCGTGGTGGTGGCAAGCCTGCGCCGCCAATGCCATGAACCGCGCATGATGGAGATGTTCGGCGTGGATATCGCCGCCGCGCGCGTGGTTGTCGTGAAATCTCGCGGGCATTTTCGCGCCGGCTTTGATGAATTCTTCCCCGATGAGCGTATTCTGGAAGTGGATGTGCCGGGCCTGACCAGCCCTGTCCTGGTGAATTTTCCCTGGAAGCGCCTGCCGCGCCCCGTTTTCCCGATTGATCCTGGGGCGGGCTGGTCAGGCGCAGCGTAAGGCCCCACATTATCAGTTGCATTCCATCCGGAGACACGCATCATGACCGCAACCATCATCACCACGCGCGACGGTGGCCCGCTGCATTTCAAGGGGGAGCTCACCCTGAAGGGCGAACCGATTGAAGGCGGAGAGGCCTGGCTTTGCCGTTGCGGTGCCAGCAAGAACAGCCCCTGGTGCGATGGTAGCCACAAAAGTGCCGGCATTCCGCTGACCGGCGCGCCGGCCAAGCGCGAAGGGCGCGATATCTCCGGCGTGACTGGCCCGGTGAACCTGGACCCGCAGCCCAATGGTTCCGTGCGCGCCTCTGGCCCCATGATTGTGCAGAACGCGGCGGGCGAGGAGATTGACCGCACGCCGCAGGCCTCCTTCTGCCGCTGCGGCCAGACCGCCAAGGCGCCCTATTGCGATGGCAGCCACAAGAAGGCGGGTTTTACAGCGCCGTAAAATTATCTCCGCGCGCGGCGGGCCTCTGCCACCGCGCGTTCCAGATCGGCCAAAGGCACCGCGCCCGGGATGAAGGCATCGCCAATAATCAAGGCGGGCGTGCCTTCAATGCGAAGCGCGCGCGCCAATTCCATGTTGGTATCAATGCGCTGTTGCAAGGCAGGGTCCAGCATATCGCGCTGCCAGCGCGCGATATCCATGCCGATCTGCTCCGCCTCCGCGCGCATCACGGCTTCGGTGGGCTGGCCGCGCAGCGCCATCAGCCGATCATAGAATTCATTGTATTTGCCCTGGCGTTGCGCCGCCAGCAAAGCGCGCGCGGCGACCACCGAAGCCGGGCCAAGCACCGGCAAATCCTTCATCACCACGCGGATATTGCGGTCCTTCTTCAGCAATTCGGTCATTTCTCCGGCCAGCCTTTTGCAGAAGGGGCAGCGTGCATCAAAGAATTCCACAATCGTGACATCGCCGCGCGGATTGCCGCGCACCGGGTCGGCAGGGTTCCTCAACAATGCTGCCTCATGCGCGCGAATGGCATGGGCCTGAGACGCATTGCGTTCAGAATCCTCAGCCGCTTGCAGCGCGGCGAGGCCTTCGCGCAGCAGGGTCGGGTCGCGGCGCAGCGCATCACGCAAAATGCCGAGGATTTCGGCGCGCTGCGCATCGGTAAAACCCTGGGCCAAGGCTGGCCCGGCCAAGGTGGCGGCGAAGGCTGTAAGCAGCAGGCGTCTTTGCATTGTGGCGGGTTCCCCGGCGTGGCGATGCCCTTAACCAAGCCCGCCCCGCGCCATGAGGCAAGCAGCGATTCTGCGCCCCCGCCCTTGGACTCGGGCGCTTCTATGCTAATCCCTATCGGCGACGCGCCTGCCGGCGCGGCCAGTCAGGAAGAATTGCGGCATGATGTATCACGGCAGCAGGTTGAAACTGGGGCGGGGTCTGCTCGGGA
>JBIIIE010000276.1:0-4245 GCA_044235135.1 Roseomonas sp.
TGCCGGGCGTAAGGCTTCCGTGCAGCCGCCCTGGAAGGGCAGCACGCCGCTGCGTGCCGAAGATGCCGCGGCGGGTTCGCCGCCTTGGGAAAGTTTCGGCCCCACGGCGGAACCGGTCGGCCCTGGCTGGCATGCGCCGACCGCGATGACGGAAGCGAAAATCGAGGAAACCGTGCAGGCTTTTGCCGCCACTGCGGTGCGCGCGGCCAAGGCAGGGTTCCGCGTACTCGAAATCCATGGCGCGCATGGGTATCTCATTCAATCCTTCCTTTCGCCCATTTCGAACAAGCGCAATGATCGCTATGGCGGAGACCTTGCCGGGCGCATGCGCTTTGCCCTGGAAGTGACCGAAGCGGTGCGCGCTGCCTGGCCCGCTGATCTGCCGCTATTCTTCCGCATCTCCGCCGTGGATGGCCCGGCCGAGGGCTGGAGCCTGGATGATTCCGTTGTGCTCGCCAAGGAATTGAAGGCGCGTGGCGTCGATGTGGTGGATTGCTCGGCGGGCGGAATTTCCGGCGGCCCCGCCTTCCGCGCCAATGATTCAGGGCAACCCTTGCGGAGCCGCGCGGAACGCCCGCCGGGCTTTCAGGTGCCCTATGCGGAACGTGTGCGGCGCGATGCTGATGTGAAAACCATGGCGGTGGGCGTGATCATCGCCGGCGACCAGGCGGAGGCCATTTTGCAGGAAGGCCGTGCTGATCTGATCGCTGTCGGGCGCGAATTGATGTATGATCCGTATTGGACGCTGAAAGCCGCCGAAAGCCTGGGCTGCGACCCAGGGGCAAAGATGTGGCCCGATAATTATGGCTGGGCCATTCAGCGCCGAGCGGAGATCATGGCGGCGGCGGGGCGGCGATAGGCCAAGCAAGGCAGGCCGGCCGGATCGCCCACGCCCATGATCGGGCGGTGGGAATTGGACAAAGCTTAGGTTTTGCAGTTGGCGTTGCGTCTTCTGAAGTCGGTCTGGCCCTTGCGCGAAATCGCCCTATAAGGCGCCTGCCCCTTTCAGGAACGCAGAGCCTTCATGATTCGCCTTGATAACATCAGCAAGCAAAATGGTCGGCAGATCCTGTTCATTGAGGCTTCAGCCGCGCTGCAAAGGGGCGAGAAAATTGGCCTGGTCGGGCCGAATGGCGCCGGCAAGACGACTTTGTTCCGCATGATGACGCAGCAGGAACAACCCGATGAGGGGTTGGTGATTGCCGAGAAGGGCCTGACTATCGGCTTTTTCAGCCAGGATGTTGGGGAAATGTCCGGTCGTAGCGCGGTGGCCGAGGTGATGGATGGCGCGGGCGCCATCAGTGAAGTGGCAGCCGAATTGAAGGCGCTGGAGATCGCGCTTGGTGATCCGGATCAGGCGGATCAGATGGACCAGCTGATTGAACGCTTCGGAGAGGTGCAGGCGCGGTTCGAGGAATTGGGCGGCTATGCGCTGGAAGGCCGCGCGCGTGAAGTTCTGGCAGGCCTGAGTTTCAGCCAGGAGATGATGGAAGGCGATGTTGGCGCCCTATCCGGCGGCTGGAAAATGCGCGTGGCCTTGGCGCGCATTCTGTTGATGGCCCCTGATGTCATGCTGCTGGACGAACCCAGCAACCACCTTGATCTGGAAAGCCTCATTTGGCTGGAAAACTTCCTGCTGGCCTATGATGGCGCGCTGCTGATGACATCCCATGATCGGGAATTCATGAACCGTATCGTGAATAAGATCATCGAAATTGACGCGGGCTCGCTCACCACCTATGCGGGCAATTATGAATTTTACGAACAGCAACGCGCTTTGAATGAAAAGCAGCAGCAGGCACAATTCGAACGGCAGCAAGCCATGCTGGCCAAGGAAATCAAATTCATTGAACGGTTCAAGGCCCGTGCCTCTCATGCGGCGCAGGTGCAAAGCCGGGTCAAGAAGCTGGAGAAAATTGACCGCGTGGAACCACCGAAGCGACGCCAGACCATCCTGTTCGAGTTTCCGCCCGCGCCGCGTTCCGGTGATGATGTTGTCAATCTGAAAAATATTCACAAGAAATATGGCGATCGCGTGATTTATGATGGCCTGGATTTCCTGATCCGGCGCAAGGAACGCTGCTGTGTCATGGGCATCAATGGTGCTGGCAAATCAACCCTGCTGAAGCTCGTGACCGGCTTTACGCAACCCGATGCCGGGACGGTCACTTTGGGTGGTAGTGTGAGACTGGGCTATTTCGCGCAGCATGCCATGGAATTATTGGATGGTGAGCGCAGCATTTTTGAGACCATGGAAGATGCCTTTCCGCGCGCAGGCCAAGGTTCCTTGCGCGCCCTGGCCGGGTGTTTCGGCTTTTCCGGCGATGAGGTGGAAAAGAAATGCCGTGTGCTATCGGGTGGGGAAAAGGCCAGGCTGGTTATGGCGCTGATGCTCTATGATCCACCCAATTTCCTGGTGCTTGATGAACCGACCAACCACCTTGATATGGCGACGAAGGAAATGCTGATCAGTGCCTTGTCCGCTTATGAAGGCACCATGCTTTTCGTCTCCCATGATCGGCATTTTCTGGCCGCCCTTTCCAACCGCGTCTTGGAATTGACGCCGGAAGGCATCCATGATTTTGCCGGTGGCTACACGGAATATGTGGCGCGTACAGGTCAGGAAGCCCCCGGCCTGCGCAGCTAGAAAACGATCTTTCGCAGCCCTTGTGAGGCGGGCCAAGCTGTATCAGCGCTTTTGCCCCGCGGCGCGACATTCGGCGGCGCTGGGACGCTGAAGCCCCATAATGTCGCGTAGCGTACTGCCCGGATATTCCTTGTGAAACACACCGCGCCGCTGCAATTCCGGCACCACCAGGCGCACAAAATCCTCATAGGCGCCGGGAATATGCGTGGCCGCCATGACAAAACCATCGCAGGCGCCGCCATGGAACCATTCTTCCATCTGATCCGCGACCTGCTTCGGCGTGCCGACAAAAGCGTGATGTTCATGCACGGTGCCGCGGCCTGAAACCTCTACAAAGTCGCGCACGCTTGGGTTCTTCTTGCCTGAGAGCATAATCACGCGATCACGAAAACCATGCCAGGACAGCCCGGCCAATTCATCATCCGTCAGCGGCTCATCATAGGGCTTGCTGCCCAAATCCCAGTTCAGCACTTCAGAAAGCAGCGTCAGCCCATCAATGGGCCGCGCGGTGCTTTCGATCACCGCCTGTTTTTCGGCGGCCATATCGGCGCTTTCGGCGGGAATGGCGTAGCAGGCGGGCAGGATTTTCACGCTATCCGGATCGCGGCCTTCCGCTGCAACGGCGGCACGAAATTCGCGATACTGCTTCTTGCCATTTTCCAGATTGGGATAGATCACGAATACAGCTTCACCCCAGCGCGCCGCGAAGCTGCGGCCCCTGCCGCTCTGCCCGGCCTGCAACAAAACAGGATGGCCCTGCGGCGAACGCGGCACGGTGAATGGCCCGCGAGATTTGAAATACTTGCCCTGATGATCCAACCGCCGCACACCATCAGCTTTGGCAAAGGCACCGCTTTCCTTATCCACAATCAGCGCGTCATCATCCCAGGACCCCCAATGGCCCATCACCACTTCCATGAACTCATCAGCGCGATCATAGCGCAGATCATGTTCAAGATGTTCGCTATGGCCGAAATTCAACGCCTCACTATTATTCAGTGACGTCACGATATTCCACGCCACGCGCCCGCGTGTCATCAGATCTGCGGTCGCGAAAAGCCGCGCGACATGATAGGGTTCGTAATAGGTGGTTGAGTAAGTGGCGCCGAGCCCGATGCGCCTGGTGGCGGCGGCCATCATCATCACGATGGTCAGCGGATCAAGCTTCACGGCGCGCACGCCATGCGCCACGGTGTTGCGAAAATCATTGGCATAGATATCAGGCATCGCGAGCCGATCATCGAAGAACGCCATGTGGAGTTTGCCATCTTCCAGAATGCGCGCGATGCGCTGGTAGTAATCCGGCGTCAGAAAATCACTCATGGAAGCGGGGTGACGCCAGGAACCAGGCAGGTTGGAGCAATTCTGCGCTTGCAGGAAGGCGACCATGGTCATTTGGCGCTTGGCGCTTGTCATTGGAAAAACCCCTTTGGATCAGACAGGAATATCAACATCAAGCAGCGGCGCATGCTGCTGGCAGCCATAGACATCGGTATCGCCAATGCCCCCCGCCGGCACCAGGCGCGGAAAGGTCGCCTTGATCGCCATGGCGGCATCATAAGGCGTCAGCAGCACATCCTTGGGTGCCACGCCATAAA
>JBIIIE010000277.1:0-4212 GCA_044235135.1 Roseomonas sp.
CGGCATGATGCAGGGGCTGATGGATGACCGCATGCATCCGCTGACGCTGGCGGGGCTTGAATCCATGGCGCGGGAATTGGCGAAATGATGCCCGCGCCGCAATCGCATTTTCTAGGGAAGGAAATTTTTTCTCATGGCCACTAAGCCTCGTCTGCCGCGCGGGCGGCAATTCTTTGCCAATCCCGGCCCCACCAATATTCCGGATTCCGTGCTTCTTGCGGTGGCGCATGTCACGGTGGATTTCAATGATCCTGCCTTCATGCCGGTCTATGAAAAATGCGTCGCAGGGCTGAAACGCATTTTGAAGACCGAACAGGAAGTCTTCATGTATACGGGTTCCGGGCACGCGGCTTGGGAAGCAAGCCTGGTCAACCTGTTTTCGCCCGGCGATACGGTGGCTATCATTGAAACCGGCCATTTTTCGCAAAGCTGGGCGCAAATGGCCGAGGATTTGTCCTTGAAGGCCGAAGTGATCAGCGCCGATTGGCGCCGAGGCGTTGATTTCGCCGCGCTGCGCGCTGCCTTGGCTGCGGATAAGGACCATCGCATCAAGGCGATTTGCGCCGTGCATAATGAAACTGCGACAGGTATGGAATTGCCGCTGAAGGATGTGCGCGCGGCGCTGGATGCCACGAAGCATCCTGCCCTTTTGCTGAGTGATACCATTTCCTCGCTCGGCTCGCTTGATTTTCGTATGGATGAATGGGGGGTGGATGTCGCGGTCGGCGGCAGCCAGAAGGGCTTGATGCTGCCAACGGGCATGTCCTTCACCGGCGTTTCGGCCAAGGCGATGGAAGCGCATAAGACATCGCGTTTGCCGAAATCCTATTTGTCATGGACGAATATGCTGACGCGCAAGCATAAATCCTTTGTCGGCACAGTGCCCACTTCCTTCTTTTACGGCTTGCAGGAATCACTGCGCTTGCTGGAAGAAGAAGGGTTGGATCAGGTCTTTGCGCGGCATTCGCGCCTGGCGGAAGCGGTGCGGCGCTGCGTGCGCCATTGGTCCGGCAATGCCGGGCCGCAGCTTTTCTGCACCAATCCTGATCGGTATTCGGATAGCGTGACCTCCATCCTGATGCCCGAAGGCCATGATGCGGAAGCGGTGCGGCGTACGGCGCTGCAAAGCTTCAATGTCTCGCTCGGTGGTGGGCTTGGGCCATTGGGCGGCAAGGTATTCCGCATCGGTCATTTGGGCGATTTGAATGAACCGATGATTTTGGGCACGCTTTCCGTGGTTGAAATGGCGCTGAAACTGAACGGCGTGCCGCATGCGCCAGGCGGCGTTGCGGCAGCGATGGAATATCTGGCGGAAGCCGCGCGTTGACGTGATTGATGGGCGCGTCTTGCGGCGCGCCCATGCCTATCAAAACCGGCAAGAAAAAGCCGGAGATTGCAGGAGGAAGCAGCAAAATGTCTATTACGCAGCGCAGCGTCTATCGCCATGCCGATATGAAGCGCTTGTTCGATCCCGCTTCCATCGCTGTGATCGGCGCTTCCCCGCGCGCGGGTTCCTTCGCGGATCGCACCATCAGCGCGCTATCTGGCTATACGGGCCGGCTGCATCTGGTGAATAGCCGGTATGAAAAAATCGCTGAGCGCCCCTGCTACCCTTCTGTCGCCGCGCTGCCGGAAGTGCCCGATTGCTGCATTGTGGTCGCCGCCAAGGATGCGGTGGAGGAAATCGCCACCGATTGCGCCAAGGCGGGTGTTGGCGGTGTGATGATTTATGCCTCCGGCTTTTCGGAAACTGGGCGGACCGAGGATATCACTGCGCAGCAGCGCCTGGCCGCGATTGGGCGCAAGGCGGGGATGCGGATTGTCGGGCCGAATTGCATCGGCATGTTGAATTTCGGCAGTAAGGCGGGCGTCACTTTCATGATCCCGCCGCCGATGGAAACGCCCTTGCCGCATGCGGTGGGGCTGGTCAGCCAATCCGGTGCGCTGGGCTTTTCGCTGGCGCAGGCGGTGATGCGTGGTGTGTCCGTCAGCCACCTTCTCACCACCGGCAATTCTTCCGATATTGATGTCGCGGATTGCGTTTCCTTCCTGGCCGATGATCCGGCGTGCCGCGCGATTGCCTGCGTGTTTGAAGGCATGCCGGACCCGATGCGTTTCATTGAAGCCGCGCAAATTGCTGATGCCGCCAATAAGCCCTTGGTGGTGTTCAAGCTTGGCACGGGTGAACAGGGCGCGGCGGCGGCGATGTCTCATACCGGTTCGCTGGCGGGGTCTCAGGCGGCTTATCGCGCGGCGTTTGAACGTGCAGGCGCGATATTGGTGGATAATTTTGAGGCCATGGTGGAAACCGCTTCATTCCTGGCCAAGGCGCCACCGCCCAAGGCGCGTGGTGTGGCGGTGGTGGCGGTCTCGGGCGGGGCGGCGATCATGTCCGCAGATCGCGCGGAAGAACGTGGCATTCCGCTGCCGCAGCCAACTCCACCGGTGCAAGCGATATTGGAATCGCGCATTCCGGATTTCGGCTCCGCGCGCAATCCGTGTGATGTCACCGCGCAAGTGGCGAATGATCCGGAAAGCCTGACCGCCTGCGCTTCCGCCATGCTGGGCGAAGACCATTACGGCACGCTGCTTTACGCGCAGATTTATTCAACCGAGATTTCCGCCAAACGCCCCGGCGAATTGGCCGCCATTGCCGCGCAACATGACAAGCCGATTTGCGTGGTCTGGACCACGGAATGGCTGGAAGGCTTCGGTTCGAAGGAGGCAGAGCAAAACCCACGCATCGGCCTGTTCCGTTCCATGGATCGTTGCTTCGCCACTTTGGATCATTGGCACAAGCGCGAAGCACGCCGCCGCGCCGGGCCGCGCAATTATATGCGCGCATCACGCCCGGAAGCGGCAAGCGAAGCGGCGGCTTTGATCAAGGCGGCAGGGAATCGCACGCTGACCGAACGCGAAGCGAAGCAAGTGCTGGCGGCCTATGGCGTACCGGTGGTGCCGGAACGGCTGACGACCACAGAGGATGAGGCTCTGGCGGCGGCCAAGGCGCTTGGCTGGCCGGTTGCGATCAAGGTGGAAAGCCCCGATCTGCCGCATAAGACTGAAGCGGGCGTGATCCGGCTGAAGCTGACGGATGAGGCCGAATTGCGCGAAGCCTTCCGCGCCGTCATGGCCAATGCCAAGCACCATGCGCCGAATGCGCGCATCAATGGCGTGCTGGTGCAGCCCATGGCGAAGCCGGGTGTTGAAATCATGGTCGGCGCGCGCATTGATCCGCTGATGGGCCCACTTATTGTCGCTGGGCTTGGTGGTGTGTTGGTGGAATTGATGCGCGATTCAGCGCTGGCGCTGGCCCCCGTTACACAAGGTGAGGCGCTTGGCTTGTTGGGCCGGCTAAAAGGCCGCGCGGTACTGGAAGGCTTCCGCGGTGCGCCCGCTGCCGATATGGATCGGCTGGCGGATATCATTGTGCGGCTGTCGGAATTCGCCGCAGATCAGCGCGACCTGATCGCTGAACTGGATGTGAACCCCATCATCATCGCCGGCAGTGACGCTGTCGCGGTGGATGCGCTGATTGTCAAAGCCTGAGGCATTATCATGAACAAGCCCCTTTTCCTCCTTTGGACCGATGGCGCGGAAGCCTATCGTAAAGCGATCATCGCAGCGGGGCTTGATCAACGCATTCGCCTCGAAGAATTGCCGCGTAATGCCACGCCAAGCGCGGCGCAATTGCAGGAAACGGAGGCGATGCTGACCTGGGGGCCACCTGCCGGAATACTCACGCAAATGCCAAGGCTGCGTTGGGCTCAGGCACTCACGGCGGGGGTGGAACATTGGCTTTCGCGTGCGGATTTGCCGCCTGGACTGACGCTGACCTGCGCGCGGGGGACGCATCGCGTGCAGATGCCGGAAAATATCCTGGGCGCATTGTTTCACATCACGAAACCCTATGCGGCCATAGTCGGCGATAACGCCGCCAGCACCTGGACGCGGCGTGTTTCTTCCACGCTGTCGGGGCAGACGCTGGGCATTCTGGGCCTTGGTGCGATTGGGCAGGAATTGGCGCGCAAGGCTGCGGCTTTGGAGATGCGCGTGATCGGCACGCGCCGCGCAACTGGTCCATTGCCGCATGTGGAACGCGTTTATGCGCCGGAAGAAACGGATGAAGTGCTCGCGCAATCCGATTTTGTTGTGCTGCTGCTGCCCGCAACGCCCGAGACGGAAAACATCATCAATGCCGCACGCCTTGCG
>JBIIIE010000278.1:0-4211 GCA_044235135.1 Roseomonas sp.
GCTGCAAAAAGCGTCGCATTCATCAGCGCCGCCGCCCAGGGCCCGGCGCCACGTCCGGGGAAAAGATCCTCGGCGGTGCGCGCCAGCATCAGCGAACCGATGAACAGCGCAACCGGCCCCAATAGCCGCACGCCGAGCGCAGTCTCACCCACCAATGCCGTGCCCAGCCAGATGAAGATCGCGACCATCGGCGGATGGTCCAAATAGCCGCCCTGCACATGCCGCGACCAGACCCAGTAATACGCCTCATCCGGGGAAAGCGGCAGGATCGCTGCCAGCACCAGGCGCAATCCCGTCAGCGCAACAAGCGCAACCAGCCAAGGGTTCACTTGGCGCGCCAGACCAGCGTGGCGGAAACCGCGTAATTCCAAACCACCGTCAGCGCAGCGCCCGCCGCGCCCGCGAAACCCCAAGCCAGCACGCCATCACGCAGCAGCAGATTGGCAATGCCGATATTGGCTGCCGCGCCCAAACCGCAGACCAGATAGAACAGCGCCAATCCGCGCAGCAGCGCCGGGCCGCGCAGGCGCCGATCGCGATAGGTGATGCGATTATTCAGCAGGAAATTCGCTGTCATCGCGACCAGTGTTGCCGCCCATTGCGCCGCGTTGAAGCCCACCCCGCCCAAGCCATGCAGCAGCCCGAGCACCACCAAATGCACCAGCACGCCAATCGCGCCCACCGCGGCAAAGGACAGGAAGCGCAGCGGCACCACCCCGCCCAAAGCCTTATCCGCCAGCAAGCCCGCGAATTCCAGGATCACCCCCGCATCCAGCTTGCTTTCGCCAGCCACACGCGCGCGGAAGGAATAAGGGATTTCCAGGCTCCGCAAAGGCCGTTTTGCCGACAGCAGAATATCCAGCAAAATCTTGAAACCCGTGCCGGTCAGCCGAGGAGCCACTTCCTCAAACAACTCCCGCGGCAGGGCGAAGAAGCCGCTCATTGGGTCGCTCACGCGCACCGGTAGCGCGGCATTCGCAAGCGCAGCACCAGTATCGGAAATCATTTGCCGCGCGGCGGTCAGCCCGCCCTGCTTGTCGCCGCCTTCGATATTGCGGCTGCCGATCACAATATCCGCCTGCCCCGCTTCAAGCGCTTCCAACATGCGCGGCAGGATGGTTTCATCATGCTGCAAATCGCCATCAATCACGGCAAGAAAGGGCGCTGAGGTCGCGAGCATCCCTTCGATGCAGGCGGAAGCCAAGCCGCGCCGCCCGATCCGCCTGATGCCCCGGATACGCGCATCCTGCGCGGCAATGTCGCGGACGGCAGCGCTGGTGCCATCCGGGCTGTCATCATCAACGAAAATCGCTTCCCAAGCCATGCCGGCCAAGGCTGCATCAAGCCGCGCCACCATGGGCGCCACATTCGCCGCTTCATTGTAACAGGGGATCACCACGCAAAGGCGCGGCAGCGCCGTGGCGGTCACTTGGCGTCTTGCCAAGCCTGCCCTGCTTTACGGGTGGCCAATTCCATCTTCGGCTTGCCGAAAAGATAGCCCTGGCCATAGCGCACGCCGAGTTCCAGCATCAGCGCCGCTTCTTCTTCCGTTTCAATGCGTTCAGCCACCACCTGGGCGCCGACTGTGCGGGCAAGATCAACCATGGCGGCGATAAAGCCCCGATCACGTTCGCTCCGCAAGGCATTGGCGACATAAATGCCATCCACCTTCACATAATCCACCTTGAAGGCGCGCAAATACCGAAAGGCCGCAGCCCCAGCGCCGAAATCATCCAGGCAGACGGGTATCTTGTGTTCCCGCAGCATGGCGATCATGCGGGCTGCCTCATCCTCATCCTCAATTTCGGCGGTTTCGGTAATTTCGACCACCAGGCGTTCCGCCATGCCGGGCGTATTTTCCAGCAGGGTCTTCATATCCGCGCGGAATTTGGAGCTTTGCAGGGAAAGCCCGGAAAGGTTGCAGGCCACACGCGTGCCGCCAGCAGCCCCGGCGGCTTCACACACCGCTCTGACCACCGCCCAATCCAATTCCTCCGTTAGGCCCACAGCTTCGGCAAGCGCCACGAATTCACCGGGATGGGACATGGCCGTATCATCCGCCTGGAGCGGGCGGATCAACGCCTCATAATGATGCGGGGTACGGTCGGAAAGGGCGACAATCGGCTGGAACGCCATGCGGAAGCGCCGTTCCGCAATGCTGCGCCGAAGCACGGCGGCCCGTTCGGAAGCGCTGTCCAAAAACCCTGCCAGCCCGCCATCAAACCCGGCTTTTTCGAGTGCATCATTGCCACCGCGCGCAAAGGCCGCCAGCGCGAAGCGCAGCGCCCGCGTCGCCTGAACCTGGCTGAGGCCTTCAGCTTCGAGCCCCACGGCCATGGCACCAACCGACACATCCTCGACACCGCGATCCTTGAGGATTTCGGCAACGGCTGAGGTCAGCGCTGGCAGATCAAAAGGCGCTTGGCCCGGCAAGACGCCATAGCGCCCGGCGGCGAGTTCGGTAGCGACTGCGCCCTCACCCGCTTGCTTGTTCAATTCGGTCTGGATTTCCCGATTGACGTCACCGCCCGGCACGAAAACGCCTTCGGGGCCTTGCAATTCCAAAAATCCGATAGGGCCGCCAGCCTCACCCGAGCGCAGTATTTCCTCGGCCAGGCTGGCAAGCCCAGGCCCACCGGGCAGAGGGCCGCCGGGCAATTCGCGTGGCAACGGGGCAAAAGTAAGCACCAGTTTTGGCTGCGCATCATCAAGCCTGAGTGCGGCAACGCTGAAAGCAGTAGCGGCATCATCTGCCAGTTTCAGGGCGGCGGGCTTCAAACGACCCTGTTCAAGCAAAAGCCCCAAGGCAGTCGCGAAGGCGGGCCTGTCACCTGCCGCCACCAGAGAGGTCAAGGGCCTGCCGAGAAATTCCTGCGCAGACCGACCGAAACGGGCACGGAAGGCGCCTTCGGCAAAGGTGATACGGCCCTGGAGATCTGCCTCAACCAATAGCTCCGCGGCCGCAAAAGCAAAGACCACAAAGCGGTCCCTGCTGCTGCGCGGAAGTTCTCTTGCCTGCAAGGTAACGGCGCTGGGCATCATTGCTTCCGATGATTTGAGAAGAATAAGCCTGGCAAAACTTAACAAGTGATTAAGGCAGACCGCTTCAATGTGTTATCTGGCGATTCAGGGTGTCGCGGTCACCTGGACCGAAAATCCAGGCGACCGTCCCAGGCCTGCTTGATCACTTCACCGGCGAAAACGCCGTCGGCTTCATTTCCATCACCGTCTGCTGCTTGAGCGCCCCCAGCGGGGCAATCGCCTTGCCGAATTCCGCCCAGCCCGGATCGCTCATCATCGCCGTGCGGCGGCGGTCACGATCGCCCAGGCTCTCATAGGCCCACATGAAGACCACCTGGTTGATGGGCCCAATCTCGGTCACCGCGAAAAGCAGCAATTGGCCAAGCAGGCGCTTTTGCACGGGCAGGCCGTATTTTTCGTAAGCCTCCAGCCAGCCGGCCATCTTGCCGGGGTGGAAATCATAGGTGCGGTGATCCACGAACATGCCCGTGCCACCGATTTCCCGCTTGAATTGGAAGCCCTTGGCCTGGGTGATGGGCGAGAACGGCACGGTTTTCAGGAATTTGACTTCCTGCGCAGCCAGCGCCCCGGCCTCGGCCGAGCGCTTGCGGAAGGCCTGCCAATCGGGATCAGCCTCTCGTGCGGCCAGGCTTGCCTCGCGCGTATCAATATCATCCCAGCCGCGGAAAAACACCACGCGGTTGATGGTGCCGACTTCCACCTGAAAGAAGCCGAGCGATGGCCCCATATGGCGCGACGAAGCCGGGCCGCCCAGGCTTTGATAGGCGTCCATCCAAAGCGGCATCTTGCCCGGATGGAAGGTATATTGGCGTTGTTCGACATACATCTGGCATTCTCCCCTTCAGATTGTCGGCCAAGCTTCCGCCGAGACCGCCGCCAAGGCAAGGTGCCTAACCCCCCTCACAAATTTGCTGCACTGCAAAAAATACTTGAAACCCGCGTGCTAGAGGCGCAGGAAGATGCCCGAAACAGGAGCCTATGCCATGACATCCAAGCGCCCCATCCCCCCCGGTCGGGAATTGCTGAGCAAGGGCAATGCGACCGCTCAGCGCGTGCTGGAACAATCCCGCATCATGGCGGATGTGGTGGGTCGCCACGCCCGCACCCTGCCGGATGCGCTGAACCCGAAGGCACCGCTGGAAAGCCTGGCCAAGGCCGGGCAAGGCTTG
>JBIIIE010000029.1:0-14562 GCA_044235135.1 Roseomonas sp.
CGGGCGGATTGCGCAGGATGGGGTTGCGCGGATTGCGCTGCTGCCCCAATTGGCCGCGCTGGATCGCGCCTTTCCTATTGCCTGCCGCGACGTGGTGATGCAGGGGCTTTGGCCGCGCATCGGCGCCTTTCGCGCCGTGCCTGCCGATGAACACGCCAGGGTTGATGCGGCGCTGGCGGCAGTGGGGCTCGCTGGGCTTGCGAGGCGCCCGGTCGGTAGTCTTTCGGCCGGGCAATTGCAACGCCTGCTGTTTGCGCGGCTTTTGGTGCAGGATGCCGATATCCTGTTGCTCGATGAGCCCTTCAATGCGGTGGATGCGAAGACCGCTGCCGATCTGCTGCGGCTGATAAGGCAGTGGCATGGCGAAGGGCGCACCGTGATTGCGGTATTGCATGATCTTGATCTGGTCGCGCGGGAATTTCCGGAAACACTTTTGCTGGCGCGCGATCTGATTGCCTGGGGGCCGACCGAACAGGCGCTCTCGCCCGCCAATCGCCTCAAGGCGCGGCAAATGGCCGAGGGTTGGGCGGATGAGGCTGAGGCTTGTGAGCGCGCGGCTTAGACGCAGCCGCCATGATTGAGGCGCTGTTCGCCCCCTTCATCGAATTTGGTTTCATGCGCCGCGCCTTGGTGGGATCAATCGCCCTTGCCATCGCGGCACCGCCGCTTGGCGTTTTCCTGATGCTGCGGCGCATGAGCCTGACGGCTGATGTGCTCTCCCACGGCGCGCTTCCCGGTGTGGCGGTGGCGTTCCTGGTGGCGGGGCTTTCCGTGCCGGCGCTGTGGTTTGGTGGCTTGGTTGCGGGGCTTTTGGTTGCGGTCGGTGCCGGGGCTTTGGCGCGGGTTACGGGTGGGCGAGAAGATGCGACGCTGGCGGCGCTTTACCTGCTGGCGCTTGGGATGGGTGTGGCGCTGATTTCAATGGGCGGCGGTGCCGGCGATTTGAAGCATATCCTGTTCGGCAGCGTGCTTGGCGTGGATGATGCGGCGCTGCTGCTGATGGCCGGGGTGGCGACGCTGACGCTGGTGAGCCTTGCAATCGGTTGGCGGCCCTTGGTGCTGGAATGTTTCGACCCGGCCTTTGCCAAGGCGACTGGTGCAAAAGGCGGGTTTTGGCATTTGGTGTTCATGGGGCTTGTGGTGCTGAACATGCTCTCGGCCTTTTTGGCCTTGGGCACGCTGATGGCGGTGGGTTTGATGATGCTGCCCGCCATTGCCGCGCGGCATTGGGCGGCTGAGATCGGCGGCATGGTCTATGCGGCTTCGGGCATTGCGGTGGTGGCAAGCGTGATTGGCTTGTTGCTGTCCTATCACGCCGATCTGCCAACGGGCCCCGCGATTGTGCTGATGGCGGGGCTGGCCTGGGCGCTATCGGTCCTGTTTGGCCCGCTGGATGGCCTCGCGCAGCGCTTCATCAGGCGGCGGCATTTGGCGGGTTAGTCACGGGATGCGCGTCAATTCACCCCAACTTCGCCTGAAGCTGTTGTAATTCGGCCAAGAAGCGCTCCGCCGATAGCCCCGGAGCCCAGGGCCGCCAGGGCTCCCCACCATAGCGCGTCACAAGCGGATCGCGCGCAATCAAGGCGGCGCGGATGCCAAGCGTCTCGCGCATTTCTGCCTCCGTCCAACCGGCCACATGCACCGCTTCCGCCGCGGCGGCGGCGATATCCGCAGCCTTATGCGCGCGCTTGTCGTCCACGCCCCAGGGCGGCAGGCGATAGCGCAGTGCCACCACCGCTGAAAGGCTTGCCTGCAAGGCCGCGAAACGCTCCCCCAAAAACGGCTTGAGCGGTGAGATGCAATCGAAATTGATCAAGCCCTCATCCGCATCATGCAGCAATTCGCGCAATTCTTCTGCTGGCGTCAGCCAATTTCGTGTACGCTGACGGCGCAGTTGCAGTACAAAAAGCGCATGCTGCGCAACGGAAAGCGGCTCCGGCCAGATGGAATGCCCGCCCCAGCGAAAGGTGCGTGCAAGCCCTGTTGCCAAATCCTCATCCGTCCAATCGAAGGGCGTTGGAGACAGCAGATCGAGCCGCCGCCCCGAAGGCAAGCGCACCCAGGCGCGTTCAGGTCTGGGTGCGGCCATCATCAATAGGTCGCAAAGACGCGCCGGATGCCATCATCATCCAACCCCCTGCTCAGCGCGAGCGAGAGCAGAATGCGCGCCTTTTGCGGCGTCAGATTATCGGCGCTGATGAAGCCGGATCTATCGGCGCGCTGGGTCCGGAAAGTGCGGCCCGAACCGGCGCGGCTGGAAAGCACCACCTTCACCCCAGCCGCCACCGCCGCTTCACCCGCCTTCACCATGGCGGGCGTCACATATCCAGGCGCGAAGCCGGCGGTCACAATCCCCTTGGCACCGGCGGCCACAAAAGCATCAATCGCCGCGCCATCGGCGCCGGCATAGCAATAGGCAATATCCACGCGCGGCAAAGCCTCCAGGCCCCGCACGTCAAACTCCGTATCAGGGGCAATCTTGCGGATAGGCTTGCGATACCAGGCGATCATATCGCCATCGGCATGGCCAAGCGCGCCGAAATCCGCCGTTCGGAAGGTTTGCATGCGGAGTGTCGAGGTTTTTGTCACATCCCGCGCCGCCTGAATTTCATCGTTCAGCAGCACCAGCGCACCCAAGCCTCGCGCGCCAGGATCAGCCGCCACGCGGATCGCATTGACGATATTCATCGGCCCATCGCCGGAAAGCGCGGAGGCCGGGCGTTGCGCGCCGACCAGCACCACGGGAGTGGAAACCTTCAGCGTGAGTGATAGGAAATAGGCGGTCTCCTCAAGGCTTGCCGTGCCATGGGTGATGACAATGCCGGCAAGCTTCGGGTCTTCCGCCGCAAGCTTGTGACAAAGGCCGAGCAATTCCTTCCATTCCGGCCAGGCCAATTGCGTGGAGGGAATGGCTCGGAACGGAACGGGCAGGACTTCGGCCACCAAATTGGCCTCGGGAATGCGCGCCAGCAGCGCATTCACATCCAAAACGGTGCCATGAGCCAGATAATCCAGAATATCGAGCGGGCCTGAGCCCATGGAGGAGATGGTGCCCCCCGTGCCAATCACGGCAACCTGGGCCTTCATGCTGCCACCTCTGGCGCAACGATTCTGGGTCGTGCAATGAGTTGATCCATGGTTCTTTCACCTCCAAAGCTGGGCCTTTAGGGACCGTGCCCAAAGCGGCGATTTTGTGGCTGTCAGGCAGATCAATGCTCGTCCTGGCACAATTTGGACAGTTTTCCCCCTTGGCGCCATGGCTTCAGTTCGCCAAGCTACGCAGGTCCACCGTCTTTGCCGGGCCTTGGATGTTCATCGGCCTTGGCATCCAGCACCATGGTGGTCAGGCGCGAAACGCAGGCCAGCTTGCCATTGGGTCGCTGGATTTCTGTCTGCCAGACCTGGGTCCGCTGCCCGAGGTGGAACGGGCGGCACACAGCGGTGACGATTTCACCCTCAGGCACGGCAGAGAGGTGGTTGGCGTTCACCTCCAGGCCGACGGCATGCTGCCCTTCCGGCAGGGTAAGTATGGTAGCGATACTGCCTAAAGTTTCAGCAATCACAACCGAGGCCCCGCCGTGCAAAATGCCATAAGGCTGCACATGACGTCGATCCACCGGCATTTCGGCGCGCAGGAAATCCGGTCCCACTTCCAGGATGCGGATGCCAAAGGCGCCGGGGAGGCTATGGGCCAGCCGAGCTTGGATGGCTTCGGGGCTGGCCGGACGCTTCCAGATAGGCATTTTCGGGCCTCTTGCAGGGGTTGGCGTTATTCATCAGAAGGCTGCAGCCTCCGCCTGAAGTGACGAGAGGAGCGATCCTTTCACCGAAACCTTTAGGAGAAACCCTTGATCAAAGTCCATCCCGCCATGGCCGCGCTTCTCGCAGTTGAACCAATAAGGCAAGCGTTCTGACCATCTTTACGGCAGCGTAGCAGAATCTCGTTGTAAAATCTGCTATCGCCACGCAGAGCGTGAGAAAACTGTGAATTCACACAACCAAACTTCCCAGGAAACCTAGAGCAATGCTTAATCCCTTCAACGCCACAACCCGCCTTGAATGGAAAGAGGACATTGAAGCGGGACTATATATTGAAAATTTCGATCCAGTTATCTGGCGGTAACTGGTGCTCATGCTATGAAGATGCGTTATAGTTCATCCATCAAACCGGGTCTGGAAAGTTTAGACACTTGAGGTTGCTCCTCGACATCTCGCAATTGGTTTTCGGTACCTGGAGAGGCATGCCGACAGGTATTGATCGGGTCGAACTTGCTTATGCTCGGCATTGGCTAGACCATGATCCGGAGCGGGTGACTTTCTTGTTGCGCGGCAAACTTGGTGCGTTTGTTGCGATTCCACAAAGCCTCGTGAGAGACTTCCTTCTCGCGCTTGACGCCCGAAGACGAGGCGCCCCTGGGTGGGAGGAAGCTGGCAAGACTGCGGCTGAATTGGCCAGTTCCGCAATCATTCGTCTGAGCATGGGTCGCGGCATGAGGGACGTTTCTCATATTCTTAATACGGAAAAGGACATCGTCTATCTGCTTGTATCCCATTTGGGGGCGGAAAGCCCTGGTCCTATTGCGGCGCTCAAGCGCAGGGGCGTGAAATTTGTCCCTTTGGTGCATGATGTGATACCCATAGCTTATCCGGAATACTCATCCCCTGTTGGAATGAAGCGCCATCTGCAACGCGTTAAATCCTTTGTAAGCCTGGCCGATGGCATTATCACAAATTCAAACACCACTGCCGGGGAGTTCTCTCATTTCCTGCTTGAAGGTTCCAGCAGACCGGAAATTTTGACTGCACATCTCGGCATTGACCGGAGCATTCCGAATATAGATTTCCCGGTACCGTCCGAAGCCTATTTTGTTTGCATTGGCACTATCGAACCGCGCAAGAATCATTTGTTGCTTTTGAACACATGGCGTGTTCTGGCAGAACGACTGGGACCAGAAACGCCCAAGCTCATCCTGATCGGGCGACGCGGCTGGGAGAACGAAAATATCCTGGACATGCTTGAGCGTTGCCAGGCTCTGGCGGGCATCGTGCGTGAATACGGCAATCTACCCGATAGTGCTGTGGCACGATTGCTCAAGGGCGCACGCGCGCTTTTGTTTCCCTCCTTCACCGAAGGCTATGGGCTGCCCTTGGCAGAAGCCTTGGCTCATGGGGTGCCAGCCATTTGTTCTGATTTGCCCGCACTCCGAGAAATCGGCGGCGATGTTCCCGAATATCTTGATCCACTTGATGGTCTGGGTTGGCGGCGCCTGATACTGAGCTTCATGGAAGAAGATAGTCCAATACGCGCCGCGCAAATGCAGCGCATGAAGCGGTGGGATCAACCAAGCTGGGAACATCACTTCTCCATTGTTGATCCCTGGCTTCGGAAAAACGCCCGCGCTTCCATGGCGGTAACCACGCACCGTTTCCAAAACACGCCCTCAGCTACCGCTGCGCGCGCTACGCCCACAGCGTCAAGCGCGCCGGGCTCCTGATCTCGACATGGCCAACCGCGTGAAGCCTAAAGGGGCAGGCACTGCGCAACCGCTTGCCATTATCGGCGCCGCGGCCAGACTGCCTGGCGCGGTGGATCTTGCATCCTATGCGGCATTACTGCGTCACGGGATTGATGCCGTCACCGAGGTGCCGGACGACCGATTCGAGAAAACGCGGTGGTATCACCCGCGCCTTGGCGAAGCAGGGCGCAGCTACAGCTTCGCAGCCGGCACCATCGGCAATATTCGCTGCTTTGATGCGGAAGCCTTTGGCCTTTCACCCAGAGAGATTGGTGAAACAGATCCCCAGCAACGCCTTCTGCTGGAGGTGACACGCGACGCATTTGAAGATGCCGGGCTTCGCCCCGAAAGCCTGGCTGGCCGTAACATCGCGGTCTTTATCGGTGGGTCTTCCACTGACTTCGCCGAGATACGGCTACAGGATCCTTCAGCGACTGATCGCTTTCTCATGACCGGCAATGCGCTTTCGATCCTGTCGAACCGCATCGGCCATGTGTTCGACCTGCGCGGCGGGGCGCAAACCATTGACACGGCCTGTTCCTCGTCGCTGGTGGCGCTACACCTTGCGGCGCGCGCCTTGGCTGATGATCCTTCACTCGAAGCGGCTGTGGTGGGTGGCGTCAATCTGCTGCTCTCGCCCTATGCTTTCGTTGGTTTTTCCCGCGCCGGCATGCTGTCACCAAGCGGTCGCTGCCAGGTGTTTGATGCGGCGGCGGATGGCTATGTGCGCGCCGAAGGGGCTGGGGTGGTCATTTTGCGCCGTCTTGCCGATGCCAAGGCGGCGGGGGAACCAATCCGCGCCCTGCTGCTTGGCACCGCCAGCAATGCTGCCGGGCGTACGGTGGGCATTTCGCTGCCCAACCGGGAAGCGCAGGCGACCCTTCTGACGCGCCTGATTGGTAAAGCGGCGGTAGCACCAGATCGTTTCATGGCCTTTGAGGCGCATGGCACCGGCACCCAGGCCGGAGACCCGATTGAGGCCTGGGCCATCGGGAAGGCGATTGCGCGGCAGCGCGGCGCGCCCCTGCGGATCGGCTCGGCCAAGGCAAATATCGGGCATCTGGAAGCCGGCGCAGGCATGGCTGGCCTGCTCAAGGCCATGCTGATGATGGAACAGGGGTTTGTTCCCCGCGCGCTTCATTTTGAAAATCCCAACCCAGCGATTGATTTCGCGGATTTGAACTTGAGTGTGCCGCGCGTCACGGAAACCGTAGCGGTTCCTGATGATGCGGTGATCGGCGTGAATGCCTTCGGCTTTGGCGGCACCAATGCGGCGGCGATTTTGGGCCGCGCTCCTGCCGCGCCGGTCAAGCGTGCCGCCCAGGCGAAGGCTGCCCCGCCGCTGATCCTCTCAGCGCGGTCCGCCGCGGCGTTGCGGCTTTCGGTTGCGGCTTGGCGTGATGCGCTCTCGGGAGCGTGCGCCGCAGAGGCGGCAGCACTCGCGCGCGGTCAGGCGCGGTATCGTGATCTTGCGCCGCATCGGCTGGTTCTGCGGGGGGCGGATGGCGCTGCGCTGTCAGCGCGGTTGGCCGCCTGGGAGGCCAAGGATCCAGAAGCAGGCCTTGCCGAAGCGGTCGCGGTGAACGGCGGCGTCGCTTTTATCTTCAGCGGCAACGGCGCGCAGCATGGCGGCATGGCGCGGGAGGCATTTCGCGCCTCATCGGCCTTTCGGCGCGCGGTTCTGGCCGCTGATGCTGCGCTGGCGCCGCAGCTTGGGGTTTCGCCAGCCGCCTTGATCAAGGCGGGGGTCAGCGATGCAGCGCTGGCAGGCACAGACGTTGCGCAACCCTTGCTATTCGCCGTGCAATTGGGCGTTTTGGCAGCGCTGAAGGCCGAGGGCGTTTCACCTGACATGGTGATCGGCCACTCCGTCGGCGAAGTGGCAGCAGCAACGGCGGCGGGAATACTCTCATTGGATCAGGCGGCAGCGCTGATTGTGGCGCGCAGCCGCCAACAGCATGCAACGCGTGGCACGGGGCGCATGGCGGCCATTGGCGCCTCAGCCGAAGCCATAGCGCCACTGCTGGAAGAATGCGGTCCGGGTCTTGAAATCGCTGCGATGAACGCGCCGGCGGCGCTTACTATCGCGGGGCCTGAGGCCGCCATTGCGCGGCTTTGCCTGGCGGCTGAGGCAGCGCGCTTGGTCGCGATCCCGCTCGATCTGGACTACGCATTTCACAGTGCGGCGATGGAACCGGTGCGGGCGGGGCTATCGCGGGATTTGGCGGGGCTCTGCCCCAAGCCTGGCTATTGCGCGATGATTTCCACAGTCACCGGCAAACCCCTCCCTTGGGAAGACGCAGGCGCCGATTATTGGTGGCGCAATCTGCGCGAGCCCGTGCGGTTTCAAGCAGCGATTGCCGAGGCAGCGCGTCAAGGCGCCCGGATTTTTCTGGAAATTGGTCCGGCGCCGGTCCTGCAAAATTACCTGCGCGAAACCCTGCGGGCTGAGGCTCTGGAAGGTGCGATCCTGCCCAGCCTGAAACGCCAGGATCGGGTGGGGGACCCCTTCCCCGCCATTGCTGATCGCGTGATCGCCGCCGGCGCTGATCCCCGCGTCGCGCCCGCTTTTAGGGGTGCCGCAGAACGTCTTGCTCTGCCGCGTACGCCCTTCGCCCGGCAGCCCATCTGGTTCTCGCGCAGTGTGGAAAGCGCACGACAGACAGATCCTAAATTGGATCACGCGCTGCTCGGGTTCCGGCAAGGCACGGCCCCGGGGCATTGGGTTCAATGGTCGGACACTACCGCCACACCTTGGCTTGGCGATCATCAGTTGTTTGGCGAAGCGGTGCTGCCAGCAGCGGCCATGGTGGAAGCGGCTCTTTCCGCCGCCGCGCTGCTGCATCCGGAAGCGCCGGTGCTTGAGGTTCAGGATCTTGCGATCCTTCGCCCCGTGACGTTGAAGGGTGAGGAGCAGACTGAGCTACGTTGCACGGCGGATGATGAAGGCGGCTTCACCTTACGCACACGCCCCCGCCTTGCCGAGGATGCACTGATTCTCTGCGCGCGCGCACGGATCGCGACGTTGCCGCGGCTGCCCAATCCGCCAATCCTTGAATTTACGGAAGCGCGGCAGGTCCTGGGTTCCGAAGTGATTGCCTTCGCTGCGCGACATGGGCTGGATTACGGCCCAGCCTTCCGAAGCCTGCAAAGCGTGGCAAGGGATTCGAGCGGAACCGCCGCGCTGGCACGGCTCTCTTTGCCGGCAGCGGCGCCCGCTCATACCGGCTTCATCCTCCATCCCGCGCTGCTGGACGGCGCCGTGCAGGGGCTATTTGCGTTGTTGCTGGGACAGGGAATTGGCGCGGATGAGGCCATTGTCCCGGTGCGGATCGGCAGGCTTTGCGCCCGGCGCGATGCCGCGCCCATTGCCTCGGCGGAAATCACGTCCGGTCGGCGCGGCACCAGACTTCTTTCAGCAAACCTCACCCTGCGCGACGCGGCTGGCGCGGTGATCGGCGTGATTGAGGATATTTGGTTCCAGCGCTTACCCATGCCCGGTCGCGCGAGGCTGGAAAGCCTGATATTCCGGCTCGATCCAGAGCCAAGTCTGCCGCAGCTTGGTGGGCCAGCCCCGATTGAATTGGCGTCGATTCTCAGGGCAGTTCGCAACCAGGATCAGGTGGCCCCAATGGCGGAATCGGGGCTTTTGCTGGAAGCCTATCTGGCCGCACAGGCGCTGCCTGCCTTGCGTGATCATGCCACGCCGGCAAGCGCTTATCGTGCGGCGCTTTGGCGCATTCTGGCAGCAGCTGGCGCCGCTGAACCAGCCGCTAGTGGCTGGCGCGTCCTTCAGGATCAGCCCTTGCCGCCGCCCGAGGCCATCTGGCGTGCGGTCTTGGTCGAACAGCCCGAGCTGGCGCTGGATCTGGCCTGGCTCGCGCGGGCCGGGGAACAGGTGGTGCCGGCCCTGAGCGGTGAGGCATTGGCTGTGGCACCGCCGCCCGCCCAGGGCGGCGCGATGTGCGCCCTTGCGGCGACACTTTTGGCGGGGCTTCGTGAATTGGCGCATGCTTGGCCCAAGGAAAGGCCACTCAGGGTTCTGGAACTCGGCGCGGGCGGCGCTTTGACGCGCGGCGCTTTGGCGGTGCTCGGCGCAAGCGGCCTGCGCATTCATTACCGTGCCATTGGCAAGGCAAGGGCTGGTGCCATCGGCACCGTGCCTGAGGCGATCGCACTGCGCTTCGAAGCATTGGAAAGCATTAAATCAGCACCCGCTGCGGCGGAGAAGGCGGATGTGATTATTGGCCTTGCACCTTCGGCATTGACCCGGTCCGGAATCGCGCTGCTGGAAGGGCTGGCGGCCCAGGCAGCGCCAGGGGCGGCACTGCTGCTGGTGGAACCGGCACCGGGGTCACTATGGGATTTCGCCTTGGGGCAGGATCCATCCTGGTGGCACAATGATGCGGAGGGCGCGCTGCCCGACGCCGCTGCCTGGCGGACCGGGCTTGGCGTTGCAGGCTGGGCAGCCGCCGAGGTCTTGCCGCTGGAGGCTGCGCCCTGGCCCTCATTGCTGATTTCTGGACAAAATTCCACAGCCAGCGCGGCTCAAATCGCCGAGGACATTGCCGGGCCCAGCCTGATTTTTGCCGATGCTGACGCCATGGCGCTGGCGGAAGCTGTGGCAGCGCTTTGCGCACCGAAACGGCCAGCAATCCTGAAGCTCGACGAAAAGCCGCCACCCAAGGCATTGCGCGGCGCCGATATTCTTGCCCTGACCGGCTTGGCGGATCCGGCTCAGAGCTTGGCGGCGCTCACGGCCTTGGCGGTGGCAGCGGATGGTGCAGGAAAGGCATTGATGCTTGTCGCTGAAGCTGAGGAAGCGCTTGCTGGCGCAATGATTGGCCTTGGCCGGGTCTTAGCCAATGAAATGCCGGACCTGAAACTGCGCCGGGTGACCATTATGCCGGGCATGACAGCCGAGGAATTGGCGCCCCGGATCCTGGCCGCATGGGTCGCAGATTCGCCAGAGCTAAGCCTTACCAAAACCGGGCGCTTCGAACCGCAGCTTCGGATAGGCCTACCAGCGGCAGTGTCAGCCTTTCCGGGTCAGCTTGCGATTGCCCAAACTGGGCAATTGGCAAGCCTTGGCTGGCAGCCGATGCGGGCCTTGCGCAAGCCTGGCCAAGGTGAGGTCAGGCTGCGCATCTCCGCCACAGGGCTCAATTTCCGTGATGTGATGTGGGCGCAAGGGCTTTTGCCGGAAGATATGCTGATGGATGGCTTCGCGGGCCCGAGCCTTGGCATGGAATGCGCCGGGGTGGTGGAGGAAGTCGGCGCTGGTGTTGGGCTTAAGCCGGGCACGCAGGTATTCGGCTTTGCACCCGCCGCATTTGCGACCCATGCGCTGACCAGGGCAGAGGCCTTGCAACCGCTGCCCCAGGGCATGACGCCGGAAGCGGCGGCGACCATTCCGGTTGCCTTCATCACCGCGGCCTATTCTTTGGAAACCCTGGCAAGGCTTCGCCCCAATGAGCGCGTGCTGATCCATGGTGGCGCGGGTGGCGTTGGCCTGGCCGCGCTGCAAATCGCCAAGGCCGCCGGGGCCCTGGTCGCGGCCAGTGCGGGAACGCCGGAAAAGCGCGCCTTCCTGCGCCAGCTTGGTGCTGACGTGGTGCTGGATAGCCGCGATGCCGGCTTCGCCGATGCGCTCCGCGCCACCTGGCCGGAGGGTGTGGACATCGTGCTGAATTCGCTTGCCGGTATCATGATGGAAAGAAGCCTCGCACTCCTGAAACCCTTTGGGCGCTTCATTGAATTGGGCAAGCGGGATTTTGCCGAAGGCCGGCGCGCAGGCCTTGGCGCTTTCCGGCGCAATGTCAGCTATTTTGCCGTGGATGCGGATGCCCTGCCGCGCGCGCGCCCAGCCCTGGCTGAAGCGCTGCTGCGTGATATCGCCGCGCGGCTTGCCGATGGCACGTTGCTGCCTCTGCCGTATCGCACCTTTCCGGCCGAGGAAGTAGAAGCCGCTTTCCGGCAGCTTCAGGCATCCGCCCATATCGGCAAGCTCGTGATCAGACCACCACTCGAAAACAATTCCAGCAATGCACCCTGGGAACCGGATGAGACCGGGTGCTATGTGGTGCTGGGCGGCACGCAGGGCTTCGGTCTGGAATGCGCCAAATGGCTGGCGGCAGCGGGGGCAAGGCGCATTGCGCTGATTTCCCGCCGAGGTGCTGCAACCCCCGGCATGGACGCGGCTCTTCGCACGCTGGCGGCGCTCGGTGCCCGCGCCAGCGCGCATGGCTGTGATGCAACGGATCGCAGCGCGCTTGGCGCCGTTCTGGCCACCTTGCGCGTGGAAGGCGCCCCCATCCGCGGCGTGGTACAGGCGGCAGCGGTTTTCGCCGATGGCGCAGCGGCACGGCAGGACCAGGCGCGTTTCGCGCGCGCATTGGCGCCAAAGCTTCTGGCGGCAGAGGCCTTGGAAGCGCTGACCGCAGATGATCCCCTGCATTTGTTCCTGCTTTTTTCCTCAGCAACCACGGCTTTCGGCAATCCGGGCCAGGCGAATTACGTTGCCGCCAATGCGGCTTTGGAAGGACTCGCGCGCCATCGTCATGCGGCGGGCAAGCCAGCGCTTGCGATTGGCTGGGGACCAATTGCCGATGCCGGCGTCCTGACGCGTGAGGCAACGGCGGCAGAAAAGTTGGAACGCCTGAGCGGCGCCAAACCCATGGCCGCGCAGGAAGCCTTGGCCGCGCTGCCCGCCCTGATTGATACCGGTATGCCGGTGATCCATTTCGCACGCATGAATTGGGCGGGGATGCAGGCAGCGCTACCTATCTTTGCCGAGCCAGCCTATACGAATCTTGGAACAGGCGCGGCCGCGCGTGATACGGATGGCGCTGCCCTGCGCGCCAGGCTGCTTGACATGGCACCGGATGCGGCGCGGGCGGAATTGCTGGCCTTGGCGCGGGAAGAAATGGCACGCATCCTCCGGCTGACGCCGGAAGCCCTGCGCGTGGATCAGCCACTACCAGGGCTTGGGCTTGATTCTCTGGGTGGTATTGAATTGCGCCTGGCTTTGGAGCGCCGGCTTGGCATCAGTGTGCCATTAACAGCAGTGACCGAGGATTTGACCTTGGCAATCCTGGTGCAACGCGTTTCAGGCGTATTGTTCAAGGAGGATGCAGATATCGCTACCGTCGAAGCGCTGATCGAAACCCATGAACCGGCCTCCGTAAAATGAGTGGTGGCTTTGGCCTTTCCGCTACCGCGCGTGCGGCGCTGCTGGCGCGGCTGACGCGGCGGCGAGAGGATGCACAGAAGCCAGAAGAATCGCGCAGCTTTCGCGAATTGCCCGGCCAGCGGGAAATGGCGCTGATCCGCGATGCAGCAGCCAGCCTTGCATTGGAAAATCCCTTCTTCCGCGCCCATGAAGGCATTGCTTCCGCCCATAGTGTCATTGCGGGGCGCGAGGTAATCAATTTCGGCTCCTACAACTATCTTGGGCTGAATGGTGATCCGCGCGTGCAGGCAGCCGCCAAGGCAGCGATTGATCGGCATGGGGTTTCCGCTTCCGCTTCGCGCATGGTCTCCGGCGAAAGGCCGCTTCATGGCGCATTGGAAGCAGCACTCGCCGCGCATTACCAGGCAGCCGCAGCGCTTGTTTTTGTTTCAGGACATGCCACCAATGTCACGGTGATCGGGCATATGATGGGACCGCGTGATCTGATTGTGCATGACGCGGCCATCCATAATTCCTGTACAGAGGGCGCGCGGCTTTCAGGCGCGAAGCGGGTTTCCTTCGCGCATAATGATTGGCGCGCGGCCGAGACCGCCCTTGCCGATGCGCGGCGCGGCGCGCGGCGCGCGCTTCTGGTCATTGAAGGCCATTATTCGATGGATGGCGACATCCCCGATCTGCCACGCTTCATAGAAATTGCGCGTCGCCATGATGCCTGGCTGATGGTGGATGAGGCGCATGCGCTTGGCGTGGTGGGCGCCCGCGGCCATGGTGTGCATGAGCATTTCGGTATTGACCCGAACGAGGTTGATATCTGGATGGGAACGCTTTCAAAGACACTCTCCGGTTGCGGCGGCTATATCGCCGGCAATGCCAGCCTGATCGAATGGCTGCGCCATTCCGCGCCGGGCTTTGTCTATTCGGTGGGGCTGGCGCCCGCCCTGGCAGCAGCCGCGATGGAAAGTCTTGCAATCTTGTGTGCGGAGCCGGCACGGGTGACGCGCTTGCAAGCCAATGCCGCGCTATTTCTGAAACTGGCGCGCGACGCTGGTTTTGATACCGGCTTGGCCACGCCGCACGCGATCATTCCCGTGATCCTGGGGTCTTCGATTGCGGCGGCACGCTATGCGCAAAAACTGTTCGAGCGCGGGATCAATGTGCAGCCGATCATCTATCCTGCGGTGGCGGAAAAAGCGGCGCGGTTGCGTTTTTTTCTGTCAAGCGAACATAGTGAAGTCGATATTAGCGCGACCATCGCTGCCCTTGTGGCTATTCGCCAGCAAGCACAAGGATAAGGCCCACGCTTTCCACGCGGGCCTTCCTTGTTTTCAGAGTTCTTCTTCGCCCCAATCGGCGCTTGCATCATCGCCGTAATCAGCGGTTGCGTCCTGCTGCGCATCACCACCCCAGGGAGAGGCTGAGGGCACCGCCTCCTGCGCAAAGCCGCCGGCTGAAGCCGCTTCAGCCGCGCCACCACCGCCAAGCGCGCTCATCAGCATATTGCCGAGCATGATGCCACCCGCGACCCCGGCCGCGGTGGCCAGCGCGGTGCCAAGGAAGCCGCCACCCTGGCGCTGTTGCAGCGCCTGGGGATTATGGCCCGGGGGGTAATAAGGCTGCGGGCGCGGCGGCATGGGGGCTGGGCGATTGCCGCCGAACAGACCGCCCAACATGCCGCCTTTCTGCGCCTGGCCTTCGCGCCGCGCGGCCTCTGCTTCCCATTCAAGTTGCTGCAGGCGGTTATTCGCTTCGATCAGCGCAGCTTCCTGCGCGAAAGCCGCTTGAGTGATGCGGTAGCGCGCTTCCGGATAGTGCGTAAAGAGCTCTGCGATCAGGCGGTCAGCCTCCGGGTCCATG
>JBIIIE010000279.1:0-4163 GCA_044235135.1 Roseomonas sp.
AAATTCAACGCTTTGGGGGTTTGAGTGAAAGCCGCTTGGCGCTTTCACCGGAACGATGCGCGGCAAGCCGCGCCAGAATATCCTCGGGCCAGGGCGCCACGCGCCGCTTGGAGAGATCAATGCTGAGGTAAAGCACCTCATTTTCCGCGACCTGCCAGCCTTCCTTGGCGTGATACATCATATGGCGGCAGAGCAGGCGCTTATCGTCGAAATCCAAGACCGCGCTTTCACAGGCCAAGGGCGCGCCCTCACGCACTTCGCGGATATAGGCCTGCCAGCTTTCAGCGGCGAAAGTGCCCATGCCGCGCGCGCGGTATTCGGGACCGAAGCCAAGGTCGAGCCACTGCACATCACAGGCCATGTCAAACACGACCAGATAATAGGCGAGGTTCATATGCCCGTAATGGTCAACCCATTCGGGCTTCACCGGCGTCAGGATGGGGCGTTCGGTCATGCAATAAAAGGGGGCGGTTGCCCGCCCCCCTGCTGGTCAGTGGATGTCTTCGGATTTCGCCAAGGCTTCGCGCAGCTTGGCGATATTGAAGCCGGGGGCGCGGGCCATATCCAGGATCACCGCTTCCTTGCGCGCGCCAAGATCAATGGCGGCGGGGAGCTTGGTCACCACATCATGCGGGATCACCACCGCGCCGTGATGATCGGCATGGATCACATCATCATGTGACACCTGCATGCCATGGATGGTGACTTCGCATTTCAGCGCGACGATATGGACAAAGGCATGGGAGGGATTGACCACGCCGGCAATGCCCTGAAAGCCCGGCGCGAACATATCAAGGTCCCGCACGGAGCCATTGGTGACGACGCCAAGCGCGCCGAGGCCCTTATGCACGGCGCTATTCACCTCACCCCAAAAGGCGCCCACACCTGGGGTGTCATCCAAATCCTGCAAGCAGACCACGGTCGGCAGCGCGGCATCGGCGACATATTCATACCAGCCGATGCGCATGGCCTTATCGGCTTCCTTGCTGCGGCCCGAGGGATAGGCCGCGCGCTGCGTGCCGGTGCGCGCCAGGCCGCAAATCGGCGGCAGCTTGCGGTCCACGGCGACCATGGGGCGCACGGTGAAGCCATAATTGCGCCGATGGGGTGCTACAACTTCAAGCGCATTGCAGATGGTGGGCGTATCCCAGGCGCGCAGCGCTTCCAGATCGGCGGCGGTAAAGGGGTATTTGCTCATGTGTCTGTTTCCTCCAGGGGCGCAGCATCGGGCGGACGGGGCTTTCGGTCAAACCCGCCTATTTCACGCGGACCGCCAAGCGGACAAAAAATGCCCGAGATTTGGGTATCTCTTCAATAATTATACGTGCTAGACTTGATTTCATCATGAAGAACCATCCGGACATAAAAGCGGACAAGAACGCATCCTCTGATCGGGGAGAAACCATCAGCATGATGGAGCCCCTGGTGGTTTCTGATACCTCTCGGCACCGCGCCGGACTCGCTGACTTGGCCGTGGATTTGGCGTCGGAATCATCCGCCTTCAAGAGCAGCCTGCCACAAGGTGTGCTTGCAGCCCTGGCCAATCTGGTGCGCGCCATGAACTGCTATTACAGCAACCTTATTGAAGGGCATGACACCCATCCGACGGATATTGAACGCGCGCTTCTGAATGATTTCAGTACGGATGCGCGGAAGCGAGACCTGCAGCTTGAAGCGAAAGCCCATATCACTGTCCAGAAATGGATTGATGATGGCGGTTTGGCCGGGCGCGCGACTACGGCAGAAAACTTGCAGGAGATCCATCGCCGGTTTTGCGCCTTACTGCCCGCGGATATGCTCTGGGTCACCGATCCTGACACGGGCGAGCGGCATCCGCTCACGCCCGGTGCGTTTCGCCAAAGGGATGTCCGTGTAGGCACGCATATTGCCATCAGCCCTGGCGCGGTCCCGCGCTTTATGACGCGCTTCGAACATGCCTACGCCACGCTGGGCAAGGTGGACGCCATCCTGTCGGCCGCATCGGCGCATCACCGACTGCTCTGGATCCATCCCTTTCTGGATGGCAATGGGCGCGTGGCGCGGCTGATGACCCATGCCATGTTATTGGATGCGCTTGACACGGGGGCGATCTGGTCGGTCGCGCGCGGGTTTGCGCGGGATGAGAAGCGCTACAAGGCCTGCCTCGCGGCCTGCGATCTTGGCCGACGCAATGACCTCGACGGGCGCGGCGCACTGAGCGAGGAGGAACTTGCCGCCTTCACCCGTTTCTTTCTGGAAACCTGCCTCGATCAAGTGCGCTTCATGCGCCAATTGGTGGAACCGAACAGATTGCGCACGCGCATTCTGCTCTGGGCAGAGGAGGAGATCAGGACAGGCGCGCTGCCGACGAAGGCGAGCAGCATATTGGAGGCTGTGCTTTATCGTGGCGAACTTCCCCGCGCCGATGCAGCAATGATTGTGGGTGCGACAGATCGTCATGCAAGGCGCATCACCTCCGCCTTGCTCAAGGCAGGGGTTCTTTATGCGGAAAATGACCGGGCGCCGCTGCGCTTGGCCTTCCCGGCGCGTCTGGCATCACGGTGGATGCCGGGCTTATTCCCTGATGATACGCGCTAGAAAGGCGTTTTCTCAATCCGCCTGCACATTCCCCTGCCGCACCACATCGAACCAGCGCTTGCGTTCGCGCGAAACCAACGCGGCGTAATCGGCGGGCGGGCCGCCGCGGGGCGTGGTGCCGCGCGCGGCCAATTGCTCACGCAGCGCCGGGTCATTCAGCGCGGCTTGCGCCACTTCCGCCATGCGCGCCACCACAGCATCCGAAGCCGATTTATGCGCATGCAGGCCGAACCAGGCCTCCGCCTCGAACCCCGCCAGATTGAACTCAGCGCCCAATTCGGAAACCGCGGGCACATTGGGCAAATTGGGCAAGCGTTCGCGGGCGGTGACGGCCAGCGCCACCACATTGCCATTCTGGATTTGCGGCAGCGCGGTGGGCAGATTGTCAATCAGGCTATCCACCTCTCCGCCGATCACCGCCGTCATGGCCGGGCCAGCGCCGCGATAGGGCACATGCTGCACGCGCACCCCGGCAAGCTGGTTGATCAATTCCCCGGTCAGATGGGTGGAGGTGCCATTGCCGGCAGAGGCGAAATTACGCTCTCCGGGCTTGGCCTTGGCATCGCGCAGGAAGGCGCGGAGATCGCCCCCCGGCACACGGCGCGGATTGGCGACCCAAACATTGGGCACCGTCACCACCAGGGTCACGGCGCGGAAATCGGCCTCAGGATCATAGGGCAGGTTCCGATAGAGCGCCGGGCCAATGGCGTGGGAGGCGATTTGGCTCAGGAACAGCGCGTGATCATCCGCTTCGCGGGCGAAGCGCCCGGCGGCGAGTGTGCTGCCCGCACCTGGCTGGTTTTCGACAACGACATTGCGCCCGAGCCTGTCGCGCATCGCTGCCGCGACCAGCCGCGCGACAACATCCGTGGTGCCCCCCGGCGGGAAGGGGCAGATCAGGCGCAAATCCTTATTCGGCCAGGCGGCCGTTTGGGCGCGCAGCGCGGGCGCGGCGAGCAGCCCGGCGGCAGCGGCAATGGTGGTGCGGCGTGTGAAGCGTTTCATGTGGTGTAGCCTCCTTCCCGGTTTGCCCGACGCTTTGCCTGAATTGCCGCCCCTGGCAAGATGGGAAAATGGAGCACCCCGCATGACCGAGAAACCAGAAACCCTGCCCACCCATGATGTCGCGGGGCGCTACGCCGCACCGATTGACCAGACCGCGCATGAACCCGCGCATTGGGAAAAGGAAGCGGATGCAATCCGCCTGCTGCTGGCGGATAAGAAGCGCCAGATCTTCACCACCGATGAAAGCCGGCGCGTGCAGGAAGCCCTCGACGCCGAGACCTATTGGAAGCTGCCCTATTATGAGCGCTGGATTCACGGCTTTTCCTCATTATTGAAGGAAAAAGGCGTCTTAAAGGAAGCCGATCTGCTGGCCGAGGAAGCGCGGTTCCGCGCCGCCGGAGAAGACAAGGTGGAAGACCCGCCCGGCCACCATCATCACGATCACGACCATGACCACGACCACGATCACCACCCCTATCAGGAAGATGATGATGCCGGCATTGCCGTGCTGTCGCCCCTGCAATTGCGCGGGCGCGCGGTGCGTAACCTGCTGATCGCGCGCGGCATCCTGACCGCCGAGG
>JBIIIE010000280.1:0-4156 GCA_044235135.1 Roseomonas sp.
GCGCCAGAATAAGCCCGAGATAGAGCGGCAATTGCAGCCAACGAGACCCGAAGATCAGGGCGGCTAGGGGACGAAGCGGCTTGAATTCTTCGGGCTGGGCCATGGGGATCCTCGGCTGGGTGAAGGCGCGGCGGACACATAGGGCGGCTTTGGAAAATTGTCAGCAGGGCGCCCCCTGGTCCGCCCCATTTGAAGCTGGCTAGATGGCGGCATGAAACTCTGGCTCTCAGCCCTTGGCGCCACCATGCTGATGCAATTGGTTGCGTCCTTCATGGGCCAAAGCCTGCCGGTGATCGCGCCGCTCATGATGGCAAGCACCGGTCTGGCACCTGAACGCGTGGGCAATCTTTCATCGCTGACGGCACTCGCCACCGTGCTCTATCTGATGATCGGGGGCGTTTTCCTGGCGCGCATGGGGCCAGTGCGGATGCTGCAACTAGGCACGGCCGTGGCGGTGACAGCGCTTTTGGTAGCCAGCCTTGGGCAGGCCTCCGCGATATTCCTGGCCGCCTTCATGCTGGGGCTTGGCTATGGCCCGACCCCGCCCGCCGGCAGCCGCATGCTGGCCGCGACCGCGCCGCCCCAGCATCGGTCGCTGATATTCTCCATCAAACAGGCGGGGGCTCCTGCCGGAGGCGCCCTGGCCGGGCTGGTCGCGGCCCCTGTGGCACTCGCCTATGGCTGGCCGGCGGCGCTGATGTTGGCCTTTGGCGTGGGGGTGCTGGCCATTCTGGTGATCCAACCGCTACGCCCGGCATTTGATGCGGAACGCAATCGCGCGCAGCGGCTGCGCTTCAACGACATATTCTCACCACGCGCCATCAGCGCGCCCTTGGCCAGCTTCAAACAAAACCCCGCGCTGCGCCGCGTCACGGCGCTGTCAGTTTCCTTTGCCATTGCGCAGGGCTGCCTGTTTTCCTTCACCGTGACCTGGCTGGTGGAAAAGCGCGGCTTTGATCTGGTGCTGGCGGGCAGTGTTTTTGCCGCCATGCAATTCGCCGGCGTGGTGGCGCGCATTCTGCTGGGCTGGGTGGCGGACCGCACCGGCAATGCACTCGCCAATCTGGCGGCGCAGGGTTTTGTCGCAGGCAGCGCCATTCTGGCCTTGGCGCTGCTGCCCGCCGATGCCGGCTTCTGGCCGCTGGCGCTGATTGCCGTGCTGTGCGGCTTTTTCGGCGCGTCCTGGAATGGGATTTCCTTGGCCGAGGTCGCGCGCCTGGCCCCCGCCGGCAAGGTTGCGGATGCGACGGCGGGTTCGACGATTTTCATCTTTCTCGGCTATGTCGCCGGGCCTTCGATTTTCGCCACGCTTGTCAGCCTGACCGGAAGCTGGACCTTGCCGCAAATCCTGGTGGCAGCGCAGCTTTTGCTGGCCTCTGCGCTGGTGGGCCTGGGCCTCAGGAAGCCCAGGCAGGGGGGCGCTTTTCCTTGAAGGCGGCGATGCCTTCACGTGCTTCGGGGCTTGAAGCGCAACGCGCAAAGGCCAGCGCGCCTGCTTCCGCATAGCCTTCGGGCGAGAGTGGGCCGAGGGCTGCGATCAGCTTCTTGGTTTCCGCCAAGGCTTGCGGCGCGCCCTGGCGACAATCCGCGATCACCGCTTGCACGGCTGCTTCCAACGCCGCGGCGTCAGCAACCAGTTGATGCACCAGGCCAATGCGTGCCGCTTCCGCAGCATCAATCACATTGCCTTGCAGCACCATGCGCGCGGCATTGCTGCGGCCCATGCGGCGCACCATCCAGGGCAGGATTTGCGCCGGCACCAGGCCGCGCTTGGCTTCCGGCGCGGCAAAGCGCGCATCGGCGGTGGCAATGGCGATATCGGCGGAACAAACCCAGCCAAGCCCCCCGGCATGGGCAGAACCTTGTACAGCCGCAATGACCACCTGCGGCAGGTTGCAAAGGCGCACAAAGCGCTGCCCCGTCGCGTGGTTGCGTTGCTGCGCGGCGGCAAGACGTTCGGCCTCGGTGCCCTGAGAGCCCACTTCCGTCAGATCAAGCCCTGCGCAGAAATGCCCGCCAGCACCGGAGAGCACCACGATGCGCGCCGCGCTGTCTCTTTCCAGAGCATCCAGCGCCGCATCCAAGGCAACCCCCATGCCGACCGACATGGCATTGCGCCGATGCGGACGGTTGAGCGTAAGCCGCACCACAGGCCCTTCCCGCGAGAGCAGAACGGGATTTTCAGTTTCAGACATGTGATGCGCCCTGATGCTATTACGAATTCGGCCCGCGTTCCATGGAATAGGGCTGCCAACGCTTCAGCTTGGAATCGCTCAACACGGTTGGGTTGACGCAGGAAAGCGGCCAACGGCCTGACAATACCAGGGCGATATTCTGCCCAACGCGGCGCTTGCGTGCCGGATCAAACCGCGCCGAGGCCGAGGCATTATGCGGCGACAGGATCACATTCTGCATCTTGTGCAGCGGATTATCGGGCTTGGTGGGTTCAATTTCGAACACATCAATTCCGGCCCCCGCGATCCAGCCCTTTTGCAGCGCCTTGATCAGCCCGGCTTCTTCCACCGTCGGGCCCCGGCCCGTGGTGATGAAAAGCGCGTTCTTCTTCATTTGCTTGAAGTGCTTTTCCTTGAAGAAGCCACGGGTTTCGGGGGTATCCGGCAAATGCATGGAAACGAAATCAGAGGTCGCGAGCAGATCGGAAAGGCTCGCGGGTTCCACGCCAAGCGCGGACATGGTCAGTTCTTCTACGAAGGGGTCGAAGGCCTTCATATGCAGGCCAAAGGCGCGGGCGCGAATGGCAGTGGCGCGCGCCACACGGCCAAAGCCGATGAAGCCCATGGTCTGGCCCATCAGGCGCGGGATTTGCAGCAATTGCGGGCGGCCTTCGCCCCAACGGCCTTCGCGCACCATACGGTCCTGTTCAATGCAGCGCCGATGCGTTGCCAGCAGCAGCATCATGGCGTGATCGGCGACTTCTTCGATGAAGGTATCAGGGCAATTCGTCACCGGAATGCCCTGCGCGGTCGCCGCCGCCACATCCACATAGTCAACACCAACGGACCCAAGCGCGATGATGCGGCACTTCTTCAGCGCCTTGATCATCTTGGCCGTGAATTGCATGCCCTTGGCATAGACGGCATCGGCCTGGCCGGCCTTGGCGATGAAATCCTTCTCCGTCGGCTGACATTCGATGATTTCAACACCCATGCCATCCAGCGCCTCAAGCTCATAATCATAGCCGCCGCCGGAGGTGGTGAAGGACGCCGCCGCGGGCGTCAGGATGGTGAATTTAGCCATATGATTGGTCCTTTGTTGGCTTATTCCTTGACCGCACCGGTCAGGGAGGAAACGTAGTAGTCCACGAAGAAGGAGTAGAAGATCGCAACCGGCAGTGAACCCAACAGCGCGCCCGCCATGAGCGCGCCCCATTGATAGACATCGCCGGTGATCAATTCGGTCAGGATCGCGACCGGTACGGTCTTGTTCTCGCTCGATTGAATGAAGGCAAGCGCATAGATGAATTCATTCCAGGACAGCGTGAAGGAGAAAATGCCCGCACTGATCAGCCCCGGCACCGCGAGCGGCAGCGTGATCTGACGCAGGATTTGCAGCCGCGTGGCGCCATCAATCAAAGCGCATTCCTCAAGCTCATAGGGAATGGATTTGAAATAGCCGATCAAGAGCCAGGTGCAGAAGGGCACCAGGAAGGTCGGATAGACCAGGATCAGCGCAAGCGGGCTGTCAAACAGGCCAAGCTGCACAATGATGGTCGCCAGCGGAATGAACAGGATTGAAGGCGGCACCAGATAAGCCAGGTAGATCGCAAGGCCGACATACTGGCTACCCGTAAAGCGCAAGCGCTGAATGGCATAGGCTGCCAGGGTGCTGGCAAATAGCGAAAGGAAAGTCGCCCCTATCGCCACCCCCATGGTTGTCATCAACCATGATGGATAGGCCGTATCAAAAAGAAGCTTCTTGATATGCGCGAGCGTGGGCGAGCTGATCCAGAAGGGATTATGGGTCCGGAAATCATAAAGCTCCGCATCCGGTTTGAAGGCTGTCACCGTCATCCAATAAAACGGAAACAGCAGGATGATCACAAAGCAGGCAAGGGGCAGATAGATGGTGACCATCCTTCTCGCCTTGCTGTCCCATGCCATTGTTTCCGCCGGCGCTGTGGCGCTTGAGGGGGCTT
>JBIIIE010000030.1:0-14434 GCA_044235135.1 Roseomonas sp.
ATCCATGCCCGCGCCGATGAAGCCAGCGGTCAGCGCCGGTTCCAGCATATAGCCGGAAAGCCGCGTATCCTTGCCGATCACCACGCGATGGCGGTGATTGCCGCGATTGAAATAGCTGCCCGCCGCTTGGCCAAGCCTGAGCGCGGTGGCGGCATCCATGGGCGCGGCATTGGCCTTGCCGCGAATGCCATCAGTGCCGAAAAGCTTACGGGCCGGGGGTGTCTCGCTCATTTTTGCGTTATAGCCCGGCCAGCCCGCCGGGTGAAACCCGGCCGCGCCCAACAAATCCAGGCGCGACCGGGTAAGCCTTATGCCCGCCGGATATTCCAGAACAGCGGCGGCTGGCCCTTCAACATGCCGGTCAGGTTCCGGCGATAGGCGGTGGGCTGGTAATACATGCCTGTCGGCACATAGGGCACTTCTTCAAAGGCGATGCGCTGCATTTCCCGCCCCGCTGCCGCTTCCGCCGCCGCATCCGGGGCATTGAACCAGGCATCGCGCTGCGCTTCCAAGGCCGGGATATTGGGCCAGCCCGGCCAGGCATTATCGCCATGGCCGCGAATGGAGGCATGGCTTGCGGGATTCCAATGATCAATCCCGGACCAGAAGGTGAAGAAGCCGGACCAGCCACCTTGATCAAGCGGATTCTTGCTTGCCCGGCGGGCGACCAGCGTGCCCCAATCCGTGCTGACCAGATCAACATTGAAGCCCATGCGGCGGAACAGATCAGCGCCGACCAGCGTGGCGGCATTGATGGAGGCAAGATCGGTCGCGTTCAGCAGCACAAGCCGCTGGCCCATCGCACCTGCGGCCTGCAATTCGGCGCGCGCGGCATCAATGCTTTTGCGCATGCGTTCCATGCCGACATTGCTCGCCATCGGGCTTTCCGGGGCGAAATAGCCAATGCCTTCGCGGCGCAAATCCGCGCGGCCTTCAACGCCCGAGGTGCCGATCACCGCGGTCATGAAATCAATCTGGTTGATCGCGGTCAGAACCGCGCGCCGCACGGCGGGGTTATTGAAGGGGGCGCTGGTATGGTTGGGGCGGAAAATGCCGATCAGCCCCGTGTCATTGATGATGTCCACACGGATATTGCGCGCCGCGGCACCACGTTGAAACAGTGGGAACAAATCCGCGGTCGGCTGTTCCCACCAATCAATCTCACCTGATTGCAGCGCGGCAGATGCTGTGCTGGCATCCGGAATGATCCGCCATTCCACGCGATCAAAATGCGTCACCTTGCCGCCGGCGGTCATGGAAGGCGCTTCCTGGCGCGGCACGTAATCCGCATTGCGCGCATAGGCGAGCATGGAGCCCGGCACCCATTCATTCTGGATGAAGCGATAAGGCCCGCTGCCGATGGCTTCCGTGATATTCGTGAAGGGGTCAACATTGGCCAGCCGTTCCGGCATGATGAACAGGCAGCTTGTGGTGACCTTCGCCAGGCAATCGAGCATTTTCGGGAAGGGCGAACTCAGGCGAATTTCAAACACGCGGTCGCTGACTTCAACCATATCCGCAACACGCGCCATCAGCACCTGGCCGAAGGCATCGCGCCTTCCCCAGCGCTTGATGGAGGCGATGCAATCCCGCCCGCGCACCGGCGTATTGTCATGGAATTTGAGGCCCTCACGCAACGTGAAACGCCAGGTCTTGCCGTCATTTTCAACGACATGGCCTTCGACCATTTGCGGGCGCGGCTGGAATTTGTCATCCATGCCATAGAGCTGGTCATAGACCAGGAAGGCATGATCACGCGCGACGAAAGCCGTATTGGTGAAGGGGTCAATATTCGGCAAATTGGCGTGCGGCACATAGCGCAGCACGCGCGGTGCCTGGGCGATGGCCGGCGCGCCGATGGAGGCAAAGGGAAGCGCCGCCGCGCCGCCGAGCAGGTGTCGTCTTTGAAGCATGTTTGTCTCCCTTGCAGGCGAAGCCTATCGCCCGGTCTGATGGCGGCAATCTAGCGTTGAACGCCACTATCTTTCAATGATTTCGGCGAGGAAAAGCCGATCCACGCTCAAAAGAACTGGTTCCGCGGGCGCGGCAGGCCCAGATGATCCCTAAGCGTGGTTCCCGCATATTCCCGCCGGAAAATCCCTCGCCGTTGCAATTCCGGCACGACCAGCCGCACGAAATCCTCAACCCCGCCTGGGATGGTCGGGAACATGATGTTGAAGCCATCGCAGGCGTCGCTTTCCAGCCAGTGCTGCATCTCATCGGCGATGGTCTTGGCGCTGCCGGTGAAGGAAAGCCCGCCATAGCCGCCGAGTGCCACGGCCAATTGCCGCACGGTGAGGTTGTCGCGCCGCGCGCGTTCCAGCACGCGTTGGCGCCCGCTTTGGCTTTGATTGGTCTCCGGGATTTCAGGCAAAGGCCCGTCCAGGTCGAAGCCGCGCGCATCCACACCAAGCGCGATGGAAAGCGCGCCCATGCCGCTATCGGGATGGACCAAACTGTCCAGCAGCGCGCGTTTTTCCCGCGCGGCGTCATCAGTTTCCGCCACCGTCACCAAGGCACCGGGCAGGATTTTGATCAAGCCTGGGTTGCGTCCGGCGTTGGCGGCGCGGGATTTGATATCGGCGTAATAGGCGCGCGCATCGGCGATGGGGCCGCCGGCGGCAAAGATCATTTCCGCAACCTCGGCGGCCAATTGCCGGCCGGAATCGGAAGCGCCCGCCTGCACAATCACGGGCCAGCCCTGCACGGGCCGCGCAATGTTCAAAGGCCCGGCGATGGAAAGATATTTGCCTTCATGGTTCAGCTTATGCATCCGCGCAGGGTCCCAGAAGATGCCGCTTTCCTTGTCGCGGATGAAGGCATCTTCCGCGAAGCTGTCCCAAAGACCCGTGACCACATCATGAAACTCCCGCGCACGCGCATAGCGTTCGGCATGGTCCATATGTTCCGTCATGCCGAAATTGCGCGCCGCATCGGGGTTGGAGGTGGTGACGATATTCCACCCCGCGCGCCCGCCGCTGATATGATCAAGTGACGCAAAGCGCCGCGCGATATGATAGGGCGCGTCATAGGTGGTGGAAGCGGTGGCGATCAACCCGATCCGTTCTGTTACCATCGCGAGCGCGGATAACAGCGTGAAGGGCTCGAAAGATGTGACGGTGCCGCTGCGCTTCAGCGCCTCAATCGGCATGTTCAGCACGGCCAGATGATCCGCCATGAAGAAGGCATCGAATTTGCCGCGTTCCAGGGTTTGGATGCACTGCACCAGATGCTTGAGGCTGAAATTCGCCTCCGGCGCTGAGTCAGGGTGGCGCCACCAGGCGGTATGGATGCTGACGGGGCGCATGAAAGCGCCAAGATGCATTTGCTTCATGGGCATGATTGATCACCCCGCGCTGCCATTCGCGCAAGCCTGCCAGACGGCGAGCGCCTGGATGGTTTCCGCCACATCATGCACGCGCAATATCGCCGCGCCGCGCGCCGCACCAGCAAGCGCCACCGCCAGGCTGCCCGCCAGGCGATCTTCCGCCGCCTCCACCCCCGATAGCGTGCCGATGAAGCGCTTGCGCGACGCACCCAGCATGATGGGACAGCCAATCCCCGCCAGGATCGGCAAGGCTTCGATCAAGGCGAGGTTATGCGCCATGGTCTTGCCAAAGCCGATGCCGGGATCAATCGCGATCCGCCCGCGCGCAATGCCAAGCGCTTCAAGTGTCGCCACTCGGTCGCGCAGAAAACGCGCCACATCCAAGACCACATCGGCGTAATTTGCCTCAGCCTGCATGCTGCGCGGATCGGTGCCCGGCATATGCATCAGCACCACCGGCGTTTGGCTGCGTGCCAGCAAATCCACCGCCGCCGGATCGTGGCGCAGCGCGGTCACGTCATTGATGATTTCCGCGCCGGCTTCGAGTGCCGCCTGCATGGTCGCCGCATGGCGCGTATCAATGCTGACCGGCGCTGCCTTGGCCAATTCCCGCACCACCGGAATGACGCGGGCGATTTCCTCATCCGCTGCAACGGGTTCCGCGCCGGGGCGTGTGGATTCACCGCCAATATCCAGAATATCGGCGCCCGCTTCCAGCATGGCATGGCCCGCTTCAATCGCAGCATCGGCATCAAAATGCCGCCCGCCATCGGAAAAACTATCGGGGGTGATGTTGAGGATACCCATCACCAGGGGGCGCGGGCTTAACAGCCCAGCAAAGGGCAAGGGCCGCGCGGTGATGGCTTCGATTTCATCGCCCCATTCTTCCGGGAGCGCCGCCACGGGCAGGGTTGCGACCTCCCGCCCATCTTCCACCAACCGCGCCAATGAAAAGGCCAGATCGCCGCCCTGCAAGGGCAGCGCCTGGCCTTCACCAATAGCCCGAAATGCGGCTGGGCCTGACAACAGGCCCAGCGGATGCAACCAGCGTTCAGCAGCCACAGTTCAGGTGGCGGGCGCCGCGCCCGGAGAAAGCCCGCCGGGCCGCATGGTCGGGCGGCCAGCGGTCGGCACGCTGCCACGTCCCTGGTTCACCGGCTCGTCCGGGCGGTTGCGCACCACGGGTTCACCCTTGATCACCTGACGGATTTCATCGCCGCTCAGCGTTTCATGTTCCAGCAAGCCCTTCGCCAGCAAATGGAGTTCATCCATATGCTCGGTCAGGATTTTGGTGGCCCGCGCATAGGCGCCATCAATAATGCCGCGGATTTCGCCATCAATCATGCGCGCGGTTTCTTCCGAGACATTCTTCGTCTGCGTCACGGAATGGCCGAGGAACACTTCCTGGCTATTGTCGCCATAGGCGATCATGCCAAGCTTTTCACTCATCCCCCATTCGGTCACCATCATGCGCGCCTGATTGGTCGCCATTTTGATGTCGCCGGAAGCGCCATTGCTGACCTTATCGGCACCAAAGATCAGTTCTTCCGCCACGCGCCCACCCATCGCCATGGCGAGTTCCGCCTTCAGCTTGGATTTGTGCTTGGAATAACGATCCCCTTCCGGCAGCGACATCACCAGGCCAAGCGCGCGGCCACGCGGAATGATGGTGGCCTTATGCACCGGGTCACATTCCGGTTCATTCATGGCGACAAGCGCATGCCCCGCTTCATGATAGGCCGTCATACGCTTTTCGGCTTCCGACATGACAAGGCTGCGCCGCTCGGCACCCATCAGCACCTTGTCCTTGGCGGCTTCAAATTCCGCCATGCCAACGGTGCGCCGCCCGGTGCGCGCCGCCAACAGCGCGGCCTCATTCACAAGATTCGCCAGATCAGCACCGGAGAAACCAGGCGTGCCGCGCGCAATCACCTTCGGGTCAACATCGGAGGCGAGCGGCACCTTGCGCATATGCACGCGCAGGATCTTTTCGCGCCCATTCACATCGGGGTTCGGCACCACAACCTGCCGGTCGAAACGGCCAGGGCGGAGCAGCGCGGGATCAAGCACGTCGGGGCGGTTGGTGGCCGCAATCAGGATCACACCCTCATTGCTTTCAAACCCATCCATTTCGACAAGCATCTGATTGAGCGTCTGTTCACGTTCATCATTGCCGCCGCCAAGCCCGGCGCCGCGATGGCGCCCGACCGCGTCAATTTCGTCAATGAAGATGATGCAAGGCGCGTTTTTCTTGCCCTGTTCGAACATGTCTCGCACACGCGATGCGCCAACACCCACGAACATTTCCACAAAATCCGAACCGGAAATCGTGAAGAAGGGCACATTCGCCTCACCGGCGATGGACCGCGCGAGCAAGGTCTTGCCGGTGCCGGGAGGGCCCACCAGCAGCACGCCCTTCGGAATCTTGCCGCCCAGGCGCTGGAATTTCTGCGGATCGCGCAGGAATTCAACAATTTCCTCAAGCTCCGCCTTGGCTTCGTCAATGCCGGCGACATCGTCAAAGGTCACGCGGCCCTGCTTTTCGGTCAGCAGCTTGGCCCGCGACTTGCCAAAACCCATCGCGCGCCCGCCACCGCCCTGCATTTGCCGCATGAAGAAAATCCACACACCAATCAACAGCAGCATCGGGAACCAGGACGCCAGGTAATGCAGCAACGGATTGACCTCGGCCTCCTCGGGCCGCGCCACCACGCGCACGCCCTTTTCTGTCAGGCGCGAAATCAGGCCCGGGTCTTCCGGCGTATAGGTGGTGAATTGCCGCCCATCGCTGAGCTGCCCCGTCAGGGTGCGGCCCTGGATCGTGACATCGCGCACATGGCCGGCCTGCACCTCATTCAAGAAGTCCGAATAGGCGACCTGAGATGTGCCCGGTCGGCTTGAGCTACTCGGTTGAAACAGGTTGAAAAGGGCCACCAGCAGCAGCGCCACGATCACCCACAAAGCCATGTTTCGGCTGAAATTATTCACCGCGACCCTTCCATCTTCAGGAGCATGATGGCGTCATCCGCCGCCCGCTGCCAGCTTACATAGTGACGCTTCACGCATCTTGAATGTCCCGCGTGAAATATCCAGCCGCAAAAGCGTGATCAGCCTGGCGGCAGGCCACCGCCCCTGGGGGCAAAGACCAGGCGCCACGCCGCAGCTTTCACCCCTTCACCATAGAACAGGCCGGGCAGGAGTGCCAAGTTTCCCCTTTCATCCCAAAACGCTGGCAGGGCGCGCAGCGCGGCCAGCGGCGCTTTGGTCTGCCGCCGGAAGGCGCCCGCCGCCGCCCCCAGGGCCGCGCAATGCCAGCCTGGACGCGCCGGGCCGGTGATCCAAAACCGCCCATCCCACAGAAAGGGCGGCGTGAGCGGCTGGGCACGGGCAATCAGGCCCGGGTCGCGCACCAGCAAAAGGCGCCCACCCGCGCCAGGGCGGACCCAGGCGCCGGCAAGGCTTCCACCACCGCGCGCCAGCAGCGCTGCCGTGGCCTCGATGGGGACAGGCCAGGCAGCGCCGCCAATCAGGGCGATCAGGCGGGCCAAAGCCGCGACGCCCAGCGCATCGGTGCCAAGTGCCTTGGGGTCCACCCAGGCATAGGCTTCCGGGTAGATTTCAGCGGCGGTCGCCAGCCGGTCCAGCAGCGCGGCCTCCTGCCGGGTGCGGCGCAGCGCGAAAGCCGATGCTGCTTCGGCCAGCGCCTGCATCCCGGCCCCTTCGCCGTCAGGGTCGGCCAAGGCCTGGCGCAGGCGGATACGGGCAAAGCGTGGATTGTCGTTTGAAGGGTCACGCACCGGGGCAAGCCCGGCAGCGGCCACCACCGCTTCCAGCCGGGCGGGTGCGAAGCCCAGCAGCGGGCGCAGGATCAGGCAATCGGGCGCCACACGCAGCGCCGCCATGGCTGCCAAGCCTGCCGCGCCACTGCCGCGCAAGGCACGAAAGGCCAGGGTTTCCGCCTGATCGCCGCGATGATGGCCCAGCAGCAGCCACGGGCAGCCACGGCGCGCGGCGGCCTCGGTCAGCGCCGCCAGCCGCGCCATTCGGGCGCGTTCCTGCAATCGGGCACCTGTGGGCAGGCCAAGCCGCAGCCATTCCGCCGAAATCCCGGCCCGCGCCAAAAGCCCGATAACATGATCAGCTTCGGCCCCGCTTTCGGGCCTCAGCCCATGATCCGCGACCAGGGCAAGCACCCGCCCGCCCCGCGCTGCCACCCAATCCCGCGCCAGCAGGGCCAGTGCGAGGCTATGCGGCCCGCCCGAGACCGCGACGGCAAGGGATGGCGCCGCGCCGAATGGCCCAAGCGGCGCCATGGCGGCGGCGAATTCAGCCGCGCTGACGGGCAGGCTCAGCGCAGGAAGCCGCCTATCCCCATGGGGCTATTTCACCGGCATTGCGCGCGGCGGCGGCTATCGGCGGCGCGTTGCGCCAGCGGGGCCGCCAGATTGGGAAAGTTGGAGCGCAAATTGTCCAAGGTTTCGCAGGCTTCGCGCCGTGCACCAAAACCCTGGAAGGCATTGGCCAGGCCGATCATCGCCTCAGGCGCGCGGGCACCCTGGCGGTTGCGGCTATAGGCCTCATCATAGGCGAGCGCGGCATTCTGGAAATCGCGCTTGCCCATCAGCGCATCGCCCAGCAGCAAATGCGCATCCTGGGCACGGGCGCCGGGGCGGGCGCGGATCGCCTCCCGCGCGGCGGTCTCTGCGGTGGCGAAATCGCGCTGCGCCAAAGCGGCGCGGCCATCCGAAATGGCCTTGTCAACCGTCCTAGGGGCGTTGGAGGGTGCCGGGGCTGGCGGGGCTTGCGCCGCCGGCCCCGGCTGAGGAGGGCGCGCGGGGGCCGGGCGGCCAGCCCCTCTCTCAAGCGCTTGCAGGCGGAAATCCAGATCGCCGCGCAGCTTTTCCATCTCGGCGCGCACTTGCCGATCATTATTATCGGCCACATCAAGCCGCCCGCGCAGGCGGCGGTTTTCTTCCTCAAGTTCCTGTACGCGACCCAGCAACTGCTGCACCAGATCGCCCGAAGCAGCGGACCCGCGCGCGGGCGCGCTTGGCGCTGCCACGGCACCACCGCCGCGGCGCAGCGCATCAAGTTCCCGCCGCAAATCCAGGATTTGGTTTTGCAGCGCAATGCCCTCTCGGGTTTCCACCTGGGCGAGCGCCGGCATTGCCAGCACCAACCCAAGGCCCAGGCACGCCAAACGCAAAGCGAGGGGAAATCCTGCCATGGCCTTCAAGCGGCGCGCCCGAAGCCGCGCCCCTTCCTTCAGCGAACGACCGTGACGGCGCGACGGTTCTGCGCCCAGGAGCCTTCATCCGAACCGAGTGCCGCCGGCTGATCCTTGCCGAAGGAGATGGTCGAAATGCGCGCGCCATTAACGCCGCCCGCCACCAGGGCATCCCGTGCCGCATTGGCGCGGCGCTGACCAAGCGCCAGGTTATATTCGCGCGTGCCGCGTTCATCGGTATGGCCTTCAACCTGCACCTGCACTTCCGGGAAGCGCCCCATCCATTCCGCCTGACGCTGCAAAACCGGGCGCTGATCGGCGCGGATATTGCTCCGATCAAAATCGAAGAAGACCCGATCACCCACATTGGCGACCAGATCTTCCTGGCTGCCGGGGCGGATATTGCCTGCGCCGCCCATCCCAGCGCCCGAGGTGTTGCTGGAATCAGAATTGGAGCAGGCGGCGAGCAGCGCGATGCTGGCAATGCCGAGGAATTTCAATTTCATGACTGGTTTCCTTTCAGGAAAATCATAGCTTTGTGCGGTGCGGTAAAGGCTTGATTCGCTGTGGTCAAGCCAAAACCTTCAGGAGAGCAGGGGCGACCAGGTCGGATCGGTCGCGTCAGTCGGTGTTGGCAAGGGGCGTTCATTGAAGCCCGCAATGTCTATGGTGTGGATACGCGCCGAAAAACCGCCGCCGCGTGAATCCGTGGCACGGGTTTCCCGGCCAAAGACCAGCATGCGACCATTGGGGGCAAAGCTCGGCGCTTCCATCTTCCAACCTTCGGACAAAATACGCTCACCAGAACCATCGGGACGCATCACACCAATCGCAAAACTACCACCACCGAAGCGGGTGAAGGCAATCAAATCGCCGCGCGGGGACCAGACCGGTGTCGCGTAGCGCCCGCGGCCGAAGGAAATACGCCTGATGCCGCCGCCATTCGCATCCATGACGTAAAGCTGCTGATCGCCGCCGCGATCGGAATTAAAGACAATCTGCGTGCCATCAGGTGAATAGCAAGGGCTGACATCAAGCGCATTGCCGCTGGTAAGCTGCCTTTCGCGTCGGCTCGCCAAATCAACCGCATAGATATTCGCATCGCCGCCGCGCATGGCGGAAAGCACCACGGAACGCCCATCAGGCGCAAAACGTGGCGACAGCGTCATGCCCGGAAAATTGCCAAGCACCTGCTGGCCGCGCGTGTTCAGATCAAACAAGACAACGCGCGGCTGTTCGCGGCTTTGATATGACATGAAGGCCACACGATCCGCCGAAGGATGAAAGCGCGGCGTGAGCGCGGCTTCGCGCCCATCGGTGAGGAAGGCGTTGTTTTCGCCATCCTGATCCATGATGGCGAGGCGCCTGAGGCGCCGGTCACGCGGCCCGGATTCCGCGATATAGACGATGCGCGTATCGAAATAGCCTTTTTCGCCCAGCAATCTTTCATAGATGACGTCAGAAATCAGATGCGCGATGCGCCGCCAATTGCCGGTGGGCGCGGTGAAGGCGGTGCCCTGCAATTGGTTTTCCGGCAGCACATCCCAAAGGCGGAATTCGACGCGCAGATTGCCGCCCTGCACATCCGCGCGGCCTGTGGTGAGTGCCTGCGCGCCAATCACGCGCCAATCCTGAAAGCGCGGCGTCTGCGCGGCGGCTTCCGGTGTTTGGATGAAGGCCTGGCGCTGCACCGGGCGGAACAGCCCGGAATTGCGCAAATTATCCTGCACCACACGCGCAATATCGCGCCCGAAACGCTGACCATCCCCCGCGCCCGCAAAATCCGGAATGGCGATGGGAATGGGGTTGGTACGCGCGCGCGTGATGTCAATCACCGCCCCTTGCGCCAAGGCCGCGTCAGGCGCGCCCGCAAGGCCGGAGATCGTCACCGCGCCCGCGGCACCAAGCAGAAGGGAGCGTCTAGTTGTCATGCCCATCATCCTGAAGTCAGCGCACCAGCCCGCGCGGGCTGAAGCGAAAAGTGGAAGCCATCACGGTTTGCAGCTTGTCAGCCGGCACCTTCAACGGATTGCATGCCGGCGATAATAGCGCACGTCGCGCCGATTCGAATACCGATCTCACACGCGGATCGGTCGGCATATTGCCCGCCGGCACCACATTGCGGACATTGCCCTGGCCATCAAGCTGCACGCGCAATTCCACCGTGATTTCCTGAAGCCCAAGCATCCCCGCATCCACATTCCAGCATTCCGCCACCTGATCCGCGAGGCCACGGATTTCCCCCTGCGTCAGCGCTGCCGTGCCGGTGGGCGAACCACCCCCCTGGCGCGGCGCGCCGGAAGGATTGGGTCGCGCGGTCGGCGCGCGGTCCTGCTGCTGCTGGGCGCGCAAACGCTCCAGCGTGTTCTGCACCGATGAGCTGTTTTCCTGCGGCCGCGCCACGGGCGGCGTTTGCCCCGTGCCGGCCTGGCGTGATGGCTCAGGCGGCGGCGGCACCGGGGGCGGCGGCAAGGGCAAGGGCGGTTCCGGGCGCGGCGGCTGGGCGGCCTGCTGGCGTGGCGGTGTGGGCTGTTGCGTTGGCGTTTGCGGTGTAACGCGCGGCGCGGCTGAAGGCTCCGGGCTCGGCGCTGGCGCTGGCGCCGGCGGGGTTGGGGGCGCCGGGCTTGGCGGCGCGGGGGCCGGCGCAGCGGCAGGCGCCGGCGGCGGGGGCGGCGGCGGCGGGGTTGGCTCGGGCGGCGCATCGCGCGGCGGTTCTGGCGCCGGGGGCTCGGGCGTCGGCGGGGTTGGCGTCGGCGTCGTTGTCGGCCCCGGCACCGGCGCCGGGTTATCGGCGCGCGCCATTTGCGCCGGACCAGGGGCGACAAGCTCCACCGCGATGCCCTGTTCCTGAGGTTCAGGAATGGATCGTGCCAATGAGAACAAGGCCCCGATGCCAAGCACTGCCAAATGCAGCGCTGCCGAGATCATCAGCCACTTGTTCAGGCGCTTATCGGGCTGGGCCCGGGGCAAGGCTCTCTCCTTCCGGCCCTCAGCCGCGGGGCGGCTGGGCCGGGCGGCCTGGCGCGGGTGCGGCCGGGCGTGCTGGCTGAGTCGCGGGCCTCCCCGCCGGCGCCGCCGTCGCGGCAGGTGGCCCGGAAGGCTGTTCCGCCAAAAGCGCCACACGGGTGAAGCCCGCACCGGCGATGGTGCCCATCACCTCCATCACACGGCCATAGGAAATGGCCTTGTCGCCCCGCACAAAAATCCGCCGCTCCGGCGCGCCTTGCGGCTGTTCACGCATGATCGCCTGCAGGCGCGGCACCAGCCCATCCAAAGGCACTTCGGTTTCCTGCAGGAAGATCCTGCCTTCCGGATTGACCGTGATGGTGAGTGGTTCCGTTTCCTGATTGAGCGGCTGGGCAGTGGTTTTCGGCAAATCCACCGGGACACCCACCGTCATCAGCGGCGCTGCCACCATGAAAATGATCAGCAGCACCAGCATCACATCCACCAGCGGCGTGACGTTGATTTCCGCCATCGGGCGGTAGCGAGACCGCCCGGAACCCCGCCCGCCGGAAAGTTGCGCCCCCATGCCCTATTCCGCCGCCTGGTTCGGGCTGCGTGGCCCGCCATCATTCGCCGCCACTTCCGTCTGCCGTGACAGGATGGCGCCAAATTCAGTCGCAAAGCCTTCAAGCCGCGCGGCGAAGCGCGCCAAATCCGTATTGATCTTGTTATAGGCCAGCACCGCCGGAATCGCCGCGACCAACCCGATGGCGGTGGCAAACAGCGCTTCCGCGATGCCGGGTGCGACCACCGCCAGATTGGTATTCTGCATCCCCGCAATGGCCGAGAAGGAATTCATGATCCCCCAGACGGTCCCGAACAAACCCACAAATGGCCCAACCGAACCGACAGACGCCAGGAACACCATCCAGCGTTCCAGCCTTTCCATTTCCCGCCCAATCGTGACCCCCATGGCGCGTTCCACGCGTTCCTTGGCGCCGCCCAACACATGGCCCCCACCCAGGCTGCGGCGCCATTCGCGCATCGCCGCGCCAAACACCGCCGCCAGCGGATGGCTTGGCTGCTCACCTTCCCGTGTGAAGAGCTCATCCAGGCTGCCGCCGGACCAGAAGCGATCCTCAAACGCATCCGCGGCCTTATTGATGCGCCGCATGGTAACGACCTTCTCAAACACCACCGCCCAGACCCAAATACTGGCGAGCAGCAGCCCGATCATCACCGCCTTCACAACCCAATCGGCCTGCAAGAACAGGCCCCAAAGCGAAAGGTCATGGGCCGCCTGCCCAAGCGCCTGAGTGGTCACGCTACGATCCACGCCACATCTCCTTCGCCCTTTCGGGGCGATTGAAGGCGGCCAAGGCCACCTGAAAACACCAAACCCGGGAAAAGCGGCCTTTTCCCGGCAGAAATCTGTTCACCCCGGCGCGGCTTCCGCCACCGCCCGCAATGCCGAACGCCAGGGTTCCGGCAGCGGCACCGGCTTCACACCGCCCTGCCCTACCGAGGCAAGGCGCACTTCCAGCACCGCCAAAGCCTCATCCTCACCCTCACGCCGCACCACCTGGGTCAGCCACACCTGCACGCCCGTCACACGGCGGATATGCGTTTCCACCACCACCGATTCGTCGAGTCGCGCCGGTCGGAAATACTCCACTTCAAGCCGCCGCACCACGAGGAAGACACCATGCCGCGCGATCATTTCCTGATGCGGCAGGCCCATGGCCCGCAAGGCTTCCGTCCGCGCACGCTCTGCCCAATGCAAATAGCGCGCGTGATAGGCAACACCGCCCGCATCCGTATCCTCAAAATAAACGCGGAGCAGCCAAAAATGCGGCGCGCTCACGCTTCCTGATCCCCGAGCAAATCAAGCAAGGGTTGCACGCCAGCCGGTGGGCTCAAGCCCAAATGGCGCCAGCCGCGATCCCCGAGCACCCGCCCGCGCGGCGTGCGCAACACAAGCCCTTCCTGAATAAGGAAAGGCTCCACCACTTCCTCAAGCGTATCCCGGCTTTCCGCCAAGGCCGCCGCAAGCGTTTCAATCCCAACCGGCCCGCCATTATGGTGTTCGGCAATGCGCGCCAAATAGCGCCGATCCATCGCATCAAGGCCGAGCGCATCAACCTCCAACCGCCGGAGCGCCGCATCGGCCATGGCGCGGTCCGCGACCTTGTCTTCCATCAGCGCGAAATCCCGCACACGCCGCAACAAACGCCCCGCAATACGCGGCGTGCCGCGCGAACGGCTGGCAATCTCCCGCGCGCCATCTTCCGACAAGTCAAACCCCAGCTTGCGCGCGCCGCGCGTGACAATGCCCAGCAATTCCTCGGGCGTATAAAGCACCAAACGCAAGGGAATGCCGAAGCGATCGCGCAAAGGTGTGGCCAATAGCCCCGCCCGCGTCGTCGCGCCAATCAGCGTGAAAGGCGGCAAATCAATCCGCACCGTGCGCGCCGCCGGGCCTTCGCCAATGATCAGATCAAGCTGGAAATCCTCCATCGCGGGATAGAGCGTTTCCTCAATCGCCGGCTGCAAGCGATGAATCTCATCCACGAACAAAACATCGCGCGGCTGCAAATTGGTCAGTATCGCCGCCAGATCACCCGCGCGCTGCAAGACCGGCCCCGATGTCGCCCTGAACCCAACGCCCAATTCGCGCGCGACAATCTGCGCGAGCGTGGTCTTCCCAAGACCAGGCGGGCCATGAAACAACACATGATCCATCGCCTCAGCCCGCGCCCGCGCGGCACCGATGAAAACGCGCAAATTCTCCCGCAAGCCACGCTGCCCGGTGAAATCATCGAGCGTCTGCGGGCGGAGCGACACCTCAGCGCCATCCTCCTCAAGCCGGGCGGGGGTGGAAAGGCGATCGGTGTCGGTCATGGGTGGGGTGGCTCCGCGGGGGGCTCTGCCCC
>JBIIIE010000031.1:0-14433 GCA_044235135.1 Roseomonas sp.
TTGGCTTCCGCATAGCCTGGCGCGCCGCGCGGAATCATATGAACGATATGCGGCACTCTGCCGCTGTTCAGGTGATCAATCGCCGATTTTTTCTTGGGCATGCTGTTTTCTCCACTGATCCTGCGCCCCCGCTCTCACCACTCGCTACCGTGGGATGGATTAGTTGGGAATAAGACGTATTTGTTCCTTATTTGTTCAATGCGGCGATGTGCTGTTTTCGAAGCCGGATTGGCGATGATGGCGACAGCAATTCTGATGGGAAGCAACTGTTTCCGCGACGCATATGCGGCGCAGGCCCAACCAGCTTGCGCTGCTTGACAGCCTTTCGCCGCCTGTCGAGGCTTTTGCCTTCCGACACACCCCGCCCCGGCAGGAGCCGAAGCCTATGCCGCTTGTGACAATCACGCTTGCGAAGAGAGAACCAGCGACATCACCGGAAAAGAAAGCCGAACTCATCGCCGGGGTGACAGATTTGCTGGTGGCAACGCTCGGTAAACGTGCGGAGGATGTTGTTGTGCTCATTGAAGAACTTGATCCGGATAACTGGGGCCAGGGCGGCATCACCGCGACAGAGTTAAGGCGGCGACGCGCCACAAACAGCAATCGAAGGGATGCATGACCGTGACCGCTGCGCTGGATGGGCTGATTGTTCTGGACCTGACGAATTTTCTCTCTGGCCCCTATTGCACCATGCTGCTTGGGGACCTCGGCGCCGATGTCATCAAGGTGGAACGCCCTGATGGCGGCGATGATGCGCGGCGCATGCCGCCCTTTGTGGATGGCCGCAGCCAGCCCTTCGCGGTGTGGAACCGCAACAAGCGCAGCATCACGGCGGATTTGAAACAGCCCGAGGATGTCGAACTGGTCCGCCAATTGGCGCTGCGCGCCGATGTGCTGGTGGAGAATTTCCGCCCCGGCACACTCGCCCGGCTTGGGCTGGGGTGGGAAGACCTCAGCGCCGCCAATCCACGCCTGATCTGGTGCGCGATTTCAGGCTTCGGCCAGACCGGACCTTGGGCGGATCATGGGGGCCTCGATATGATGGCGCAGGGCATGTCGGGCCTCATGGCCGGCAATGGTCCGCCTGATGGCGAACCCTATCGCCTGCCGATTGCCATTACCGATGTGACGGCGGGGATGTTTTCCGCCCTATCCGTGCTGGCCGCCTTGCAGGCGCGTGAGAAGACAGGGCAGGGCCAGCGCATTGACCAATCCCTGTTCGAAGCGGGCGTGGCGCTTGGCGTTTATGAGGCGGCGCATGTTTTCGCCCATGGCTCGCGCCCTTCGCGGCTTGGGCAATTGCATCGCGGATCGGCACCCTATCGTGTGTTTCAGACTGCCGATGGCTACATCACCCTTGGCGCATCGAAGGAGAAATTCTGGCAGGCGCTATGCGGCGTTATAGAACGGCCGGAATTGGCGGAAGATCCCCGCTTCAAGACCAATGCCGATCGTGTCACGAATAACGCCGCGCTGATCACGATTTTGCAGGAAATTCTGGCGCAGCGCCCAAGCGCCGAGTGGTTGGCGGCACTTGGCAAGGCCGGCATCCCGTCCGAGCCCGTGCTATCTTATGATGAAGCCTTGGCCCATCCCCAGGGCCAGGCACGCAGCCTGGTCAGTGTGTTTGCGGACCCCGAACGCGGGCCGATCCAGCATCTGGCTTCACCCTTGCGCCTGGAAGCCACGCCAGCGCGCATCACCCGCCGCGCCCCCGACCTGGGCGAGCATAACGCCGAAATCCGGGCATGGTTGGCGCAAAAAGCTTGACGCGGCAGATGCAAAAATTGTCTGATTTCTGCGGGATTTTCGTGCCGTGCCTTGCCGAGTGGTCCTGCTTTCGACCGCTATCGGGCCCGTCCGGGAAAACCGGAAAACGCGGTGGCGCCGCCGCCGCCATAACAAAGGGGCTCACGTCATGCCGAATGGCACAGTGAAATGGTTCAATGCCACCAAGGGGTTTGGCTTCATCCTGCCCGATGGGGGCGGCAAGGATGTGTTCGTGCATATCACCGCCGTGCAAAAGGCGGGAATGCAAGGACTTAAGGAAAACCAGAAAGTCGCCTTTGAAGTTGCTGAGGAACGCGGCAAGCCGACGGCGATCAATTTGAAGGCACTTTAGCACCCGCCAGGGGCGGCGCGCGGCGCATGCCGCTGCGCCGCCGATGCGGCATCATCCAGCGCGAAAGGTGATCGCCTTGGCGCCTTCCCACAGCACTGCGCGGCCAGTCTTGGCCAGGCGATCAATGCCGTCGCGAATGGTCAGGAAGTGGTTACCGGCCAATTGGCCTGCCTTGCTGGCGAAGCAGGTCGGACCATAGGCTACCAGGATTTCCGTCTCACTCATTGTGCCAGGATGCACAATGATCTGCCCCGGCGCGGGGTAGCTGGTGGCGTTTTCCCAGGGGATGGAGAGTTCGCGTTCACCCATCGGGATCCAGCAGGCCTCGCCAGACCAGCGCACATGAATGATGCGGTCCTGATAGGGAAGCAAGGCGCGGAAACGCGCGCAGGTCTTGGGCGCGGCGGCGTCCTCAAAAAACGCCTCAAAAATTTCGCCACCAATATCAATGATGATGTCAGCCATCTGCTTCCCCCATGTCACGCCAGCGCCTTGCCGGCGCGCGGGGGTTACGCGACCCGGCCGCGCTTGCCAAGCCGGGGCGCATCACCGGGGCGCTTCCGCCCTTCCAGGCCCGGGCCGGGCTTGGGTTTCTTTTCAAAGCGCTTGGGCGGCTTGCCCGGTTTGCCTGGCTTGGGCGGCCTTGGCGCGGTGGCGGCCTTGCCGGGCCTTGCCTCACGCACGGGCGCGGCGCGTTCCGGCTTGGGCGGCGCATCGCGCGGCGTTTGCCGGAAGGGCTGCATGGGCTGGATCTGGATATCCTCCCGATCCTCGGCGCTGTTCTGCCGGGCGGCGGCGGCGAAGCGTTCCGCGGCATAGGGCGCGATTTCCACCATGGTTTCCTGGCCAAGGATGCGGATGCGCCCGATTTCCTGGCGCGTCAGATGCCCGCGCCGGCATAAAAACGGCAGCAGCCAGCGCGGATCGGCATTGCCGTTGCGCCCGATATTGAGCCGGAACCACACACCTTCCCCACCACGCGGCGGGGCTTCCGGCGCCTCGCGGCGCGCTTCGCGCCGTTCCGGGCGCTGTTCGGCGATTTCCTCCGGCGCCGGCAAGGGCGCGCGCAGCATCTTTATCAGTGCCGCGGCCAGGGTTTCGCTGGAGATTTGACCATCGGCCAGCAGGCGCTCAGCGAGCGCCTGATCATCATCTGACGCTTCTTCCGCCAGAACGCTGCGCGCCTGTTCGGCCAGGCGTTCAGCATCGCGCGCGCGCACCGCATCGGCAGACGGTGCCGGCCCCCAGCTGGCGGCGACCTTGGCAGCGCCGATCAAGCGTTCCGCCATGCGGCGGCGCGGATGCGGCACCAGCAGCACGCTGGTGCCCTTGCGCCCCGCGCGCCCGGTGCGGCCGGACCGATGCAGCAGGGTTTCGGAATCCCTAGGCAATTCAGCGTGAATCACCAAATCAAGTTCCGGCAAATCAATGCCGCGCGCCGCGACATCGGTCGCAACACATACGCGCGAACGGCCATCGCGCAGCGCTTGCAGGGCGCGCAATCTTTCGGCCTGAGTGAGTTCGCCGGAAAGTGCCACGGTGGGAAAGCCGCGTTCCGCCAGATTGCCATGCAGCCGCGCAACGGCGGCGCGCGTCGCGCAAAACACCATCGCCAAGGGCGGGTCTTCCAGGCGGAGCAAATTCACCACCGCGCGTTCAATTTCATGCGGGGCGATTGCCATGGCGCGATAGGTGATATCGCCATGCGACTCACCCCCGCCGCCCACTTCCAGGCGCAGCGCATCGCGCTGATAGCTTTTCGCCAGCGCCGCAATGGCCCGCGGCACGGTGGCCGAGAACATCAGCGTGCGACGTTCCGGCGGCAGGCGATCCAGGATCGCTTCCAATTCCTCCCGAAAGCCGAGGTCCAGCATCTCATCGGCCTCATCCAGCACCACAACGCGCAGCGCATCGGGCTTCAGATTGCCGCGTTCCAGATGATCACAAAGCCGGCCAGGGGTGCCGACAATGATATGCGCGCCGACCAGCAATTGCCGCTTTTCCGCAATGGGGTCCATGCCGCCCACGCCAGAGGCAATGCGCCCGCCGGCAGGGGCGTAAAGCCAGGTGAGCTCCGCCTTCACCTGCAAGGCCAATTCGCGCGTGGGCGCGACCACAATGGCAAGCGGCGCGCCAGGTGGCGGCAGGCGGTCAGCGCTACCCAGCAATTCCGGCGCGATGGAGAGGCCGAAAGCCACCGTCTTGCCCGAGCCGGTCTGCGCCGAGACGAGCAAATCGCGCCCGGCGGCATCTTCCGCCAGGACTGCGCTTTGTACGGGGGTTGGGGCGGCATAGCCGCGTGAGATCAGCGCCGATTGCAGCGCCGCAGGGATACCAGAAAAGGACATGGGGAGATTGGTCTCGGAAAAAACAAGCCTTCCCTTGCGCCCCGGCGCCGTGCCGCGTCAAGCCTTGCGTGGTTTTCGGCATTGATCCCGGCGCATGGCTGGGTCACGCTGCGACGCATTGAAAAGGAGGAACACCATGCAAGAAACCATCCTGTTTCCCGGCAAGGTCGAATGGTCCGGCGAAAATCCTGGCATTTCCTTGAAGGAGGACCCGAATGGCCCCTTCACCACGCTGGCCAGTTTTTTCCGCGTGGTGCTCTCGCCCCATGGCGCTGGCCATGCGCTGGTGCTGATGCAATCCCCGCATGAGGCGAACCCGCCCGAGGAGGCCGCGAATTGGTGCCTGACGGATAATGAACCCCTCGCGCGCTGGCTGATTGCCGAATATGTCAGCCATTTCGGCGCCTTTCGTGGCATTGCGGGCCTGGCGGGCTTGCGCTTTCGCAAGCTGGATGAGGTGAAAAGCGCCGGTGATCCGCGCAGCCATTACAGCGAAAGCGTGCGTGCCGGTGACATGAATGTTTCCATGGCATGGCAGGGCCTGGGTGAGCCCTTCTGCTTCGCCTTCGCGCCACCGCAATCCGCGACCGGCAAGCACGTGATGCCAAGCCTGTTTATCGGATGCGAAAGCGCCGCTGTCACGGTGAATGGCGTGCGGCGGCCCGGTGCGCCGATCCCGCGCGAAGTGGCGGGGCGGAAAATCTCCACCGCCATGCTGGCCTTTTGCGAAACCTGGCTCAGGGTTTGATCCGCAGCGGCCTGGTGGCTTGGCGCTTCGGTCAAGCCGCCAGAATTGCCTCCACAATTTCCTGCACTTCCAAAGCCTCTCGCAGCGTGGCCAGTCGGTGCGCCTCACCCCGCGTCATGGCCGCGACTTGCGCCAATTGGCCCTTCAGCACCATAGGGCGCATTTTCTCATTGGGCAGCGCATCCGGCGCCTGCGCCCAAGCGCCATCAGGGCCGAGCCTTTCGGCAAAGGACCAATCGCGCAGCCGGATCGCGCCATTCAGCGTCCAGGTATTGTGATCATCCTTGGTGGTGGTGCCAACCGAACCCTTCAGGGTCACCGGCATACCACCCGCACTCAGCCGCGCTTCAATCACGGTTTCCGCGCCATCGCCGGCGGGATAGGTGGCCTTTGCGTCCAACAATGTGAGAGGCCCCAATTGCCGGCGCGTCAGGAACAGAAAATGGGAGACAACTTCGCGCGTAAAGCCACCCTCGGCACGTTTCGCGAGCCAACTTGCCGCCGCTTGCTGCCAGCCGCGCGGCCAGGTGGGGAAGGCGACTTCAATGGCAAGGCTTTCCGCCTGCATCCCCGCGCGCCAGGCGGAAAGCTGCGCGACGGCGGGGGAAGATGCCATGGGGAAATTCACCGCGGCCCGCGCGCCCGCCGCTTCCGCCCGAACGACAAAGCCGCGCGCTTCGGCAAGCGATGTCGCCAGAGGTTTTTCGATGAAAACACTGCGCCCCGCCGCAATGGCGGCCTCCGCCAGCGGAATATGCGCCGCCGGCGGGGCTGCGATATAGAGGCATTCGCAGGCGGCGATCACCGCATCCGGGGTCGCCAGCATGCGCGGCGCGCCGGCAATGCCGGCCAGGCGCCCGGCGGCGGCGGGCGCTGGGTCCCAAACCGCAACCGGCGTCACGCTTTCCGCCGCATGGTCCAGGGCAGCGCGCAGCAAACGCTCACCCATGATGCCAAGGCCGATGATTCCAAGCGTTACGGGCGTTGCCATTTTCCTGCTGTCCTTGAAGGGGCTTGTTCCAAAACCTGACTGCCACCACCATGGCGGAACCGCAACCCAAAGGCCGGAAGGGCGCGCATGGTCCAGAAATTCCCTGAAGCGGGCTATCGCTTCATTCCTGGTGTCTATCAATATAGCGCCGGCGTCGCGGCAGAACCGGGCTTCCGGCTGGAACGCGTGCGCTTTGCCGAACCCGTGCCGCTGATGGCGGGCTTCGCGCGCATTGCCTCCCATCTTGCGTCACTCGGGCGGCCAAAGCTGGCGTTTGCGGCCTGCGAATTACGCTCCCCCGCGCCTTTCACCGAATCGGGCTTTGCCGAATTCAACCGCGTTTATGGTGGGGTATTGCAGGAATGGGGGCTGTTTCGTGACGGGCTGAACCCGGTGGCGCGCAGCAATGTCTGCCCGGAAATCACCCCACCGGCTGAGCCTTGCTTCCATGCCTTTGTCTACACGGTGCCCGATGCCAGCGCCGCGCCATCCTTCGCCATTGCTGGTAGTGGTGAAGCGGCAGAGGGCAAGGGCGATTACCGCAGCAATACGGTTGCCTTGGGGGATATCTCGCCCGCTGGGATGCGCGCCAAGGCCCGCTGGGTATTGGGGGAAATGGAACGCCGCATGGGGTTACTTGGCGCCGATTGGCACGCAACGACGGGTGTGCAGGCCTATACGGTACACGACATGACGCCATTTTTTGCCGAGGAAATCGTCCGCCGCGGCGCGGCGCAGCATGGGCTAACCTGGCAATATTGCCGCCCGCCGGTGAAAGATTTAGAATTTGAAATGGATTGTCGCGGCATTGGGCGGGAGATCGTAATCACGCAGCCGGGCTGAACTCCGCCACTTCATACGGGAAAGACATCACAATGGGCGAATCAGAGCTATCGGGCTCCCAAGATGCTGCTAGGGCTCAAACTGATGGACTATCCGCATATTTTGCTGAAGGAAGAAAACGCGTACGGGGTTTTCTGACAGATGGTGCGGCGGCAGCCATTCTCATGATTCTGCGATTGCAGGCCAAGCAAGATATCAAAGGTCAGATTGCCGAAATTGGTACCTATCACGGCAAGGCATTTATCGGGCTTGCGCTTGCGCTCCGCGAGGAGGAACAGATCATCGGTCTTGATATCTTCATGGAACGTGAGAATGATTTCGAGGCAAATCTGCGCACAAATTATCGTTCATTCGGTATCCCGGACGATAAGGTCAGGCTGCACCGCGGCTCCTCCACAGATATGAGCCGACCGCAATGGCAAGCTTTGCTTGGCGGGGCGGCACGTTTCATCCACGTGGATGGTGAGCATACGCGAAAGGCTGCCTTTCATGATCTCACCCTTTCTGTTTCGGCACTTGCTCCGGGTGGTATCATACTCGTCGATGATATTCTGCACTCATGGTATCCTGATGTGACGCTGGGTTTGTTGGATTTTCTCCACCAGGAACTTGATATCACCGCAGTAGCGCTGATTGATCGCCAAGGCCCCTTGATCAATGGGGGGGCGAAGATGCTTCTTACCCGCCGCGCTGATCTGGCGCGCTACAGGCAAGCCTTCATTGAACAAATGAGACCGTATATCGTGCGCGAGGCACAATTCGATCAACATCGACCGCTGATATTGGGCTTTGATCAACTTCGCGCTTAGTGGTCCGGTCGCTGCTGTTGGTTCCCGACGGCGGCTTGAATCGGCCCAACAAATATAAGGCTAGTGGTTTAAGGAAACTGGCTTGCCTGAATTGAGTTGATCAAGGCTTCGGCCTGGCGGCCTGCCCCAAAGAAAGGACGTGGCCACTAGCCGTCCCAAAAATTCATTCCAGGGTTTTAGTAAGGAAAAAAACGATGCCAAATTCTTTGATCCAAGACCCAGGCCGCATCCGCGATCTTTCCGCCGCCATGGCGAAAGGCGAGATCACCGCCGAAGCCCTGGTGCACCGCTATCTGGACCGAATCGCAGCCGTGGATGGCCAGGTGAAGGCTTGGATTCATGTGCTGGCCGATGCCGCTCTTGCCGAAGCGCGGGCGCTGGATGCGGAACGAAAGGCGGGGCGGCTGCGCAGCCCGCTGCATGGCATTCCTGTTGGCGTGAAGGATGTGATTGATGTGCGCGGCCTGCCCACGCGCGCCAATAGCCCCTCTCGCGCCGATATCGCACCCGCCAGCGCCGATGCCACGGTGGTCGCGCATTTGCGCGCGGTGGGGGCGATTGTCCTGGGCAAGCTGCACACCACGGAATATGCGTTTTTCCAAAGCCTGCCACCCACGCGCAACCCGTGGGATTTGGCGCGCACGCCGGGCGGTTCTTCCGCCGGTTCCGGCGCGGCGATTGCGGCTGGCATGGTGCCGCTGGCGCTTGGCACGCAAACCGCAGGCAGCGTCAATCGGCCGGCGGCCTATACGGGGGTTTGTGCCTTCAAACCCTCAACGCTGGCAATTGGTGGGGTTGGGGTGGTGCCGCTCGCGCCCTCCTTCGACACGGTCGGCGCTTTCGGCGCCAGCGCGCAGGATGCGGCGTATCTGGCGGCAGGGTATGCGGCGGATCATCTGCGGCTGGCCAGCAGGCCCGCGACCACGCCGCGCCTTGTGCTGCTGCAAGACCCTCTGATCGAAAAGCTGCAACACCCGGCGACGGCGGCGCGCGTCGCGGCGCTGGCGGAACGGCTTGGCGCTGCGGGGCTTACGCTACATCGCGCCAGCGCCGGTGCGGGCTTTGCCGAGATGATCGCGCGCCATCGCCGCGTCATGCTGGCGGAACTTGGCCGCACCCATGCCGGATTGCCGCGCGATCGTATCTCGACCGCCATCGCCGATGGTATTACTGAGGGTCTGGCCATCCCGGATGAGGAATATCACGCGGCACTCCGTGATCTGGCGGGTTTTCGGGCGCGCTTCTGGGCGGGTTTCGCGCCGGATGATTTCATTCTGGTGCCTGCGGCGCCTGATGTGGCGCCAGATGCCGGCAGCACGGGCGATCCTTCCTTTGTCATCCCAACCACCGTGCTTGGCGGGCCGGTGGTGACGCTGCGCGCGGGCCTCGCCGCCGATACGGGCATGCCGGTGGGGGCCTTGCTGTTTGGCCGACCCGGGGCGGATGCGGCCATGGCGTCCTTCCTGTTCTCGGCCACCGCCACCGCGCTTGATCTTTAGAAGCTTGCCGCGCGGGGCCAAGCGGCACATCTACAGGCGGTGCTCGCTTCCGTGTTAGGAAGCGGCGGGGCTTAGCGCCTGATCCGCGTAGGTGGCATCGCCGAAGCGGTGAATCAGTCGCTCAAACAAGGCTAAAGCGAGATCCGTCAAAACGGATCTCGCTTTAGCGCGCAGGAGGCGTTTTGGGTTTCTGGGGTAAAATGATCGGTAGCGTGGCGGGCTTTGCCATGGGTGGCCCCTTGGGCGCCATGGTGGGGGCCGCGCTTGGCCATGCCGCGGATGCCGGGGCGCTTGGTGGCAAATCGCCCGCGCTTTCCGCCGCGACACCCGATCTGATGGCGTTTTTCGGCAGCAAGGAAAACCTGTTTTCCTTCTCGGTCGTCGTGCTCTCCGCCAAACTCGCCAAGGTGGATGGGCCGATCAAGCGCGAAGAAATTGCCGCCTTCCGCAACCTGTTTCATGTGCCACAAGAAGCGCTTGGCGAAGTGGGCCGCTTGTTCGATCAGGCACGCGAATCCGCCGAAGGCTGGGAACCCTTTGCCGAAAAGCTGGGGGAGGCCTTTGCCGATAATAAGGCCATGCTGGAAGATGTGCTGGTCGCTTTGGTGCAGATTGCGCGCGCCGATGGGCCTGTTGCGAAATCCGAAGGCGATATGCTGCGCGGCATTCATGTCCGTTTCGCGCTTGATGCCGCTGCCTGGGAACGCGCCAAGGGCGGCACGCGCCGCGCCGCGCCGGAAGCGCAGGGCGAAGACCCGTATCAGATGCTGGGCCTCACACGGCAGGCGAGTGATGAGGAAGTGCGCCTGGCTTGGCGCAAGCTGATGCGGGAAAACCATCCGGATAGCCTGGCTTCCCGCGGTGTGCCGCAGGAATTCGTCAAGCGCGCGACGGAACAAGTAGCGCACATCAATGCCGCCTGGGATCGGATCAAGCGCGAACGGGGCCTGTAGCTGTGCTGCGCATCCGCGACGTGCCAAGCCCGAACCATGAAGCGCGGCCCGATGGCGCGGTGGTTGACACGCTGGTGCTGCATTACACGGGCATGCGTTCGGGTGCTGAGGCCATCGCGCGGCTTTGTGACCCCGCGGCCAAGGTTTCCGCGCATTATGTGGTGGAAGAAGATGGTGCGGTGTTTCGCCTGGTGGCAGAGGAACGTCGCGCCGCCCATGCCGGCATTTCGCATTGGCGCGGCAGAAGCGGGCTGAACGGGAACAGCATCGGGATCGAGATTGTGAATCCCGGCCATGAATGGGGCTATCGCCCCTTCCCCGCGTTGCAAATGGCCGCTGTCTGCGATTTGTGCTTGGCGATCATGGCACGCCACCCGATTGAACAGCGCAATGTGGTGGCGCATTCGGATATTGCGCCGGACCGCAAGCAGGACCCAGGCGAATTATTCGATTGGCAGGGCTTGGCGGCGAATGGCGTTGGGCTTTGGCCCGGCGCTGATCCGGCGCCCGTTGCTGAAGCCGCGCTGCTGCCGATGCTGGGTGCCATTGGCTATCGCACCGATTTGCCGCTTTCCGTGTTGCTGACAGCGTTTCAGCGCCATTGGTTGCCGGGGCGTGCTGATGGGATTGCGGATGCGGCGACGCGGGCGCGGGTGGCGGCGGTGGCACACGCATTTGCCTAAACGCATGCGTGACGCCGCCGATATCGCTGATTTCATCGCACATAACCCGCGCATGAGGCGTTGCCTTGCGGTGGTTGCCGCCCACGGTCCCGCTGGCGCATGGATTGGCGCGGGTTTTGTGCGCAATGTCGTGTGGGATCATCTTTCCGGGAAGGATTCGGAAGCCACACCACTCGCTGATCTGGATGTGGTCTTTCATGATCCAGCCATCGCAACCGCTGAGCATGACGCAAGGATCGAGGCTGCGCTATGCGCTGCCGCGCCCGACCTTCCATGGTCCGTGCGCAACCAGGCGCGCATGCATGAACGGAATGGGCACCGCCCCTATCGCGATATTGCGGATGCCTTGGCCCATTGGCCGGAAACCGCAACCGCCATTGCTGTGAAGCTTGGGCCAAAGGGCGTTGAAATTCTGGCACCCTTTGGCGTGCATGATGTGCTTGGCATGATCCTGCGCCCGACGCCGGCCTTTCGCACCAAGCCTGAAATTCCGCTGGCGCGGCTTGAAGCAAAGGGCTGGCTCTCACGCTGGCCTGGGCTGCGTCTTGTCGGCCTTGGCGATTCCCCTTGACCACCCGACCCCCAAAGCCCCAGATGCACTCAGCGTCAGACGGCTGGGCGGCCGCTGGTTCGTGAGCGATCACGGGCTGGAGGAAAGTCCGGGCTCCACGGGAATAGGGTGCCGGTTAATGGCCGGCGAGGGCGACCTCAGGGAAAGTGCCACAGAAATCATACCGCCGCGGCGTGGCGACACCCCGCGGTAAGGGCGAAACGGTGCGGTAAGAGCGCACCGCGCCCCCAGCAATGGGGGTGGCAGGGTAAACCCCACCCGGAGCAAGGCCGAATAGGGGCGGACGGCGCGGCGCCGCAAGGCGCTGGCGCAGGGGCATTTCCGCCCTTCCGCCCGGGTTGGCCGCGCGAAGCCCCCAGCAATGCGGGCTCCAGAGGAATGGCCGTCCATGCCCCGCAAGGGGCAAGACAGAACCCGGCTTACAGGCCGTCTGACGCTGCATTTTCATCCCCACCACCCGCCCGCTCGGCCAATACGGCGCGTTGCTGCGAATTTATGCGTCAAATGCCTTCACAAAGCCGTTTTTGTGCTTGTCGGCCCAGACTTTCCCATGGTATCCCATCTCATCCCATAAAAACCCCAATGCGCTCGGGGGGGCGAGCGGGGTTCAAGCGGGATGGTCGGGCGAGCCGGCGGGGTCGGGGGGCCCCGTCGGCCGCTGAAACGCCCGGTCTTTTGTCATGGCGCAAGGCAGGCGCGCGGGGGGCGATGACCCAATTTCTGGGCACCCATATCGGCAAATTGGACCGCAAGGGGCGGATTTCCGTCCCCGCGCCCTTTCGTGCCGTTTTGGAACGGGCCGGGGCCGAAGACCTCGTGCTGCGCCCATCCCATCGTGCGCCCTGCATCGAAGCCTGGCCGATTGCCGCGTTTGAAGCCCTGGCTTCGGGCATGGATCGGTTGGATGCCTTTTCCGATCAGGCGGACGATCTGGCCGCGGCACTTTTCGCTGATGCCCATGCGGCGCGCGCCGATAATGAAGGGCGGTTGGTGCTGCCCGAAGCGCTGATTGCCTATGCGGCGCTGAGCGATGCCATTGCCTGTGTTGGTGTCGGGCGGATTTTCCAGATTTGGGAACCGGAAGCGGCGCGTCGGCGTACGGAAGAAGCCCGGCTGCGTGCGCGTGAACGCGGCCTGACCCTGCCGGCGGCATCGGGGCGCACGCCATGACCACGGAAGGCCATGTGCCGGTGATGCTGGCGGAAGTGCTGGAAAGCCTCGCGCCGCAGGAAGGTGCCACCTATCTGGACGCGACCTTTGGTGGCGGTGGCTATGCCCGCGCCATTCTGGAATCCGCACCTGGTTGCACGGTTTTCGCGATAGATCGCGACCCGGATGCGATTGCGCGTGGTGCGGCCTTGGCGCAGCGCTTCGCAGGCCGACTGCATCTGATTGAAGGCCGCTTCGGCGATATGCTTTCGCTGCTGCGGGATCGCGGCATTGCCGCGCTGGATGGCGTGGTGATGGATCTCGGTGTTTCGTCCTTCCAATTGGATCAGGCAGAGCGCGGCTTTTCCTTCCGCGCTGATGGCCCGCTGGATATGCGCATGGAGAAATCCGGCCCCAGCGCGGCGGATTTGGTGAATAGCCTTCAGGAACGCGATTTGGCCGATATTATTTTCCGCTTCGGTGAGGAACGCTTCGCGCGCCGCATTGCGCGCGCCATTGTCGCGCGCCGCGCGGAAGCGCCCTTCACCACCACGGCCGATCTGGCCGCCTTGGTGCGTCGCGCCGTGCCGCGTGATCCTTCCGGCATTGATGGCGCGACGCGCAGCTTCCAGGCTTTGCGCATCGCCGTGAATGATGAATTGGGCGAAGTGGAACGCGGCATCGCGGCGGCGATGGAATTGCTCGCCCCCGGTGGCCGGCTTGTTGTTGTCGCCTTTCATTCCCTGGAAGATCGCATCGTGAAGCAGGCCATGGCCGCGGCATCCGGCCGGGGTGGTGCTTCGCGTCACGATCCGGCGGCGCTGTCTGGTCGTGCCAAGCCGGCTTTTCACCTGCTGACACCACGCGCGCTCCGCCCGCAAGACGCCGAATGCAGCGCCAATCCGCGCGCGCGTTCCGCAAGGCTGCGCAGCATTGAACGCCTGCTGATGGAGCGCGCCGCATGATCCGCCCGCTGACCCTTGTGAGCCTGATCGTGGCGGCCGGTGCAGGGCTGCATTTGTATCAGGTGAAACATTCCGTCTCCATGCTGGATCGCGAATTGCGCGAGGTGAACCGCCAGACGGAAGTGGTGCGCGAACGCACGCAAATCCTGCGCGCGGAATGGGCGCTACTGAATGAACCTGATCGGCTGCGGCAGGTCGCGCAGCGGCATTTGGCGCTGGAGCCCATGGCGCCAGCGCAATTCATTCGTGAGGCAGAGCTTGACCGCCGGCTGCCCGCCGCGCGGCCCTTTGCCGGCCCGCCCTCACTTTTCGGTTCGCCGGAAATGCCACATTTGGTGCCGGAAGCGCTGATGGTCCCAAGCCCGATCGCGGCGGCGCCCACCGCTGCACCGACGCGGGCAGAGGCACCGCCGCCCCGGCAAGCACAGCCCGACCCCGCGCCACGCTTGAGCGCGGCTGCGGCCCCGGCACCCGTACCGCGACCCGCGCCACCGCCGGCGCCACCAAGGGTCACACCTGCGCTGCATGTCGCGCCCGCTGCGCCACCGCCGCCGGCGGTGGTAACCTCGGCACTGGGTGGCGCCAGTGCGGCCTTGCCGCCACCCGTGCCGCTGTCTCGCCCCATCCCTGTCGGAGCCCCGCAAGGGGTCATTCGTTGAGTGGAGTGGCCATTGCATGAACGAGGCATCGCCCCATAACCCTGAGCCGCCTTCGCCCGATGCCTTGCCGGGCAACAGGCTACGTGAACCGGC
>JBIIIE010000032.1:0-14417 GCA_044235135.1 Roseomonas sp.
AGGATCAACCAGCGCTTCAATATTCCATTGGCCATAGACAGCGCCATCAGAAAGCCGGAGCGGCCAGGAAATCGCGCCACCCGCAAGGCGCGGCGGCGAGACTTCCGACGCGATCTGCCCATTGGGCCGACGCAGCCTAAGCCTCACCGGCAAATCCTGCGGATTGCCCGCCGCATCACGCAGCAGGCCAGTCAGATTGACTGTCTCACCAGGGCGATAAATGCCGCGATCAAGCCAGAGAAACGCATCAAGCGGTCCCGGATGCGCGCGGCCTGTCGCGCCGCGATCCGAAAGATCAAAACTCGCCGCTTCCAGATTGAGCGCGGCGAGGTCATCCGGCGCTTCAGCATGAATGGCGAAGGGTGCCAACGGCCCTTGCCCGCGCAGCAAGGCGATTGGAAAACGCGCAAGCCCCGCTTCATCCGTGCGCGCTTCCGCCAGCACATCATTATTGCGCGCCATCAACGCTACACGCAGTCCAGACTTTACCTGCCCGGATTGAAAGCCGCGCACCTGCACCGCCAGGCCATCGGCACCGCGCCAGGCCGTCAGCGCAATATCGGTGACAAAGAAGGGAAAGGCGGCAGCGGTGGCTTCTCCACGCCGGGTTTCCGCCTGCCGCGCCGTGATCACATAAAGCCCCGGCGCGGCATCGCGCAGCAACTCCGCCAAGGGCAGAGCGTGGCGCGTCAGACGATTGGGCGCGCCGCCCTGCAATTCCGCGCTGCCTTCCCACAGCACGCGCCCGCTTTGATCGCCGATATATTGCGCCATCCACTGATCCAAAGCCTCACCCGGGCGCCAGCGCTCGCGGAGAGAAATCAGATTGCGCTCAGAAACGCGGATCAGGCGCAGTTGGAGTTTTTCGACATTCACCGTCGCCACACCAAGGCGAGGCGCCTGACCGCGCGGCAGGATGAAGGCGCGGTTTTCGAACACAATGCGCGCTTCGCGATCCGGCATCGCAATAGAAACCGGCGTATCGGCGCGAAGGTTACCGCCTTCACCGGGCAAGCCGGCGCGCAAAATAATGCGCGTGCTCTGCCCCCAGGGCAAGCCGCCCACGCAAAGCTGATCCGCTTCGCGTTCGATCGTGAGGTTGGGCAGCGCCGGTTCGGCGCGCACCCAATCTTCCGCGCGCCAATCGCCGCGCCGCGCGGGCGGAATGGTGAAGGTGATGCAGGCGCGTGCCGGTTCGGCATCCGGTTCCGGGTTCACGCGCCGCACCAGCATGCCCGCGGCACGTTGGGCGGCTTCCAGCGCCGCCTTGTGCTGTGCATTATCCGGCATGCGTTCCAGCACGGCTTCCAAAGCCTCGATCTGTTGCGGCAGGCGATCCAACCGGCGCAGCGCTTCAGCAATCAGCAATAGCGGTGGGACTTCGGGTTCTCCGCCGGGGGCGAATTGAAAGGCGCGCCAGGCGGCTTGCAGGGCGCGGTTATTTTCAGGGGGCGTGCGCGCAAGCTGTGCTTCCGCCAAAGCCAGCCAATGATCGGATGAGCTATTGCCAAGCCCGATGCGTTCTTCCAGCGCCGCGGCGGCAGCGGCGAAATCTCGCCGCGCGGTGGCTTCCTGCGCACGGCGTTCAGCAGCGGCGCGTTGCTGTGGTGTGCCACCAGCGGGGAAACGGCGTTGCAGGCTTTGCTGATAGGCCCCTGAATCGCGGCTGAGCCCCGGCAGATCAAAGCCCTGCGCCGAGGTGGCGAAAGGGGCGATGGCCAGCATCAGAATCAGCAAAAGGCGCGGCAGCTTCATCGGGGGTTCCTCGCCAAGTGTGGACTTCTTATTGCACGTTACGCGAATGGCCGCATCATTGGTGCCGATGCTTCGGCATATGGCCGGAAACCTCTGCCCCCGCATCCCGCGCCAGCGATAAGAGCATGGGAATTGACAAAACTGTTACAACAGACGCGGCAATAAAACTAACGGAAAAATCCACCAGCGCAAGCTCTGCGCGTTCGGCAAATAGACGTGAAGCCTCCAGCGTCGCGGTTGCCAGCACCACGCCAAGCGCCGGCGATAATTGCTGAAGCGTGCTGTAGAAGCTGGTGGCGGCGGAGAGTTTCTCCGGCGGTACATCGGCAAAAACCAGCGTATTGAGCGCGGTGAATTGCAGACTTCGGAACAGACCGCCGCAAGCCAGCAGCAGGAAGATCGCAGCGACCGGCCAGGCAGGATTGGGAAAGGCCAGCAGCGCGATTCCAGCTGATGCCAAAACACCATTGATCAGCAGCGCATTGCGAAAGCCGAAGCGCTTCAACAAGGGGCGCACCAGCGGCTTCATGGTGAAGGCGCCAAGCGCGGTCGCGAAGGAAATCAGCCCGCTTTCGGATGCCGACATGCCAAAGCCAATTTGCAGCATGACCGGCACCAGAAACGGCACCGCGCCAGCACCGATGCGAAACAGGCTGCCGAAAAGTGCCGGCTGGCGAAAGGTGGGGATTTTCAGCAGCGCGATATCAATCGCGGGGCGCGGCGCACGGCGGCAATGGAAATAGGCGGCGATACCAATGACCACGCCCGTTATCAGCGCGACTCCCGGCCAGGGTTCCGCCACCACATGCCGGCCCACGGTCTCCAGCCCGAACATGCCAAGTGCCAAGGCCAGCCCCACCAGTGCCAGGCCCAGAATATCCGGCCTGCCCGGATTGCCTGGCGGAATGGCGGGAATCTTCCACGCTACCAGCAGCAGACCAATCACGCCGATTGGCACATTGATCCAGAACACCGCGCGCCAGCCGAAAAGATCGGTCAGAATGCCCCCCAGCGGCGGGCCGGTGACGGGGCCGAGCAAGGCCGGCATGGTGAGCCATGCCATGGCGGAGAGCAATTCTTCCTTGCGCACACCGCGCAACAATAAAAGCCGTCCGACCGGAAACATCATGGCGCCGCCCGCGCCTTGCAGGATGCGAAAGGCTATCAGGTCCTCCAGGCCGCGCGCCTGGCCGGAAAGTGCGGAAGCCGTGACGAAAACAATGATCGCCAGCATGAAAACGCGCTTGGCGCCGAAGCGATCCGCGATCCAACCTGAAAACGGGATGAAGACTGTAAGCGCGACAAGATAGGAAGTAATGGCCGCCCCCAAGCGTGCCGGGTCTTCGCCCATATCGCGCGCCATGCTGGGCAGCGCGGTGGCGACCACCGCACTATCCAGATTCTGCATCAGCAGCGCAGAGGCGACGATCAGCGCAATGACGCGATGATTGGCATGGGCGGCGGGTTGTTCCATCACGCGCGGCCTCAGGGGCGCAGAATGACGCGGCCCGCGCTGCGCCTGGCGCTCACTTCCGCCATGGCTTCGCGGAATTGCTCTAGCGGATAGGCGGCGTGGATTTCGGGCTTCAGCGCACCCGCCTGCCACCAGACCATCAATTGATCCCAAAGCGCGCGCGCTGCGGGCGCGTAATCCCGCCGGCCATCGCCCGGGGACCAGCCGACATAAGTGCCCCAATTCACGCCGATCACGCCGATATTCTTGAGCAGCAGGATATTGGTTTGCAGCGTTGGAATGCCTCCACCGGCGAAACCCACCACGACAAGATTGCCGCCATCGGCCAGGCAACGCAGGCTTTCATCAAAGGCAGGGCCGCCGATGGTATCCACCAGGCAATCCACACCGCGCCCGCCCGTGGCCGCGCGCGCCGCATCGCGGAAAGGGGCGGCGCTATCCAGCACCATATCGGCGCCACGGGCGCGAAGCATTTCGTGCTTTGCCGCACCTGCGCGGGCAATCACTTTCGCCCCGCACGCCTTGGCGATTTCAACCGCGGCAAGCCCAACGCCGCCCGCCGCGCCATGCACCAGCACCCAATCGCCCGATTTGATCTTGCCGCGCCACAATAGCGCGGCGCCGGCGGTTGGATAGGAAATTGGGAAGCCGATAGCGGGTTCCAAAGGCAGGCCATCGGGGATGGCGATGGTGTGGATATCATCCGCGATGGCTTCTTCCGCCATGCCACCCCAATCCACCACGGCGAAAACCCGCGTGCCTGGCGGCGGAGCCTCCGCATCCGGTGCTGCTTCCAGCACTGTGCCGACAATCTCGGTCCCCGGCGTGAAGGGCAAGGGCGGCTTGCGCTGATATTTGCCGGCCACCACCAATTGCGTGGCGAAGGAAACGCCCGCCGCCGCCACCTTTATCCGCACGCTGCGCGGGCGCAGCGCGGGGCGCGGTACATCCTTGATTTCCAGCGCGTCAAAATCGCGCCAGCTTTCGCATATGATGGCGCGCATTACGCGGCCTCATCCTGCATGATCATATCAGCACCTTTTTCGCCAATCATGATGGTGGGCACATTGGTATTGCCGGTGGTCAGCGTTGGCATGATGGAAGCATCAATCACGCGCAAGCTTGCAATGCCGCGCAGCCTCAGGCGGCTATCCACGACACTCGCGGGGTCTTCGCCCATGCGGCAGGTGCCGACGGGGTGGTAGATGGTCGTGCCATATTGCCGCGCAAAGCCGAGCAATTCATCATCGCTCTGCACATCCGGCCCAGGCAGGATTTCCCGCACGCTATAGGGCGTGATGGCGGCTTGCGCGAAGATTTCACGCACCATACGCAGCCCGCGCGCGAGCAAATCCTGATCGCTGCGTGCGGAGAGATAATTCGGCCGGATGGCGGGTTTTTCCAAGGGATCAGCGGATTTCGCCATGACCGTGCCGCGACTATCGGGCTTCACCGGGCAGATGGCGCAGGTCATGCCGGGTTCCTTTTCCAGCACACCGAATTGGCCAAGCGCGTAGCTTGCGGGCGTGAACAGCAATTGCAGATCAAGGCTGGCGAGCCCTTCACGGGAGCGCGCGAAAACCTGCGCCGTGGTTACACCAAACGTCAGCGCGCCATTGCCGAGCGTGAAGAAGCGCGCGACTTGTTCCACCAGCCTCAGCCCGCGTGCCAATTGATTGGTGCTGAGGCTGTTCTTCACACGATGCTGCACGCGCGTGACGTAATGATCCTGCAAATTGGCGCCCACGCCCGGCATGTCCTGCATCACATCAATGCCAAGCGCGCGCAAATGTTCTGCCGGGCCAATGCCGGAAATTTGCAGCACATGCGGCGAATTCACCGCGCCGCCCGAGAGGATCACTTCCCGCGCGGCGCGGATTTGCTTGAGCGTGCTGCCCTGGCGAAACTCCGCCCCCACGCAGCGCTTGCCTTCGAATAGCAATCGCGTGACCTGCGCTTCGGTTTCCACCCGTACCTTATCACCCGCCTGCGCCAGATAGGTGCGCGCGGTCGAACCGCGCCAGCGGCCAATGCGTGTCATTTGCGAATAGCCGACACCTTCCTGTTCCACACCGTTCAGATCCTTGCGGAAGACATGGCCGGCCTGCTGCGCCGCTTCGATGAAGCGATGCGTCAGCGGCAGGATGGTGCGGTAATCTTCCACCTGCAGAGGCCCCCCCTGCCCGCGCACGGAAGGGTCGCCGCCATTGCGATAGGTTTCGCTGCGACGAAACAGCGGCAGCACTTCCTCATAGCTCCAGCCACGGCAGCCCATTTGCGCCCAAAGATCGAAATCGGCGGGATTGCCGCGCACATAGAGCATGCCGTTGATGGAAGAAGTGCCGCCCAAGGTGCGCCCGCGCGGCCAGCGTATTTCGCGGCCATTCGCGCCTGATTCGGCTTCCGTGGTGTAACCCCAATTCACCAGCTTCTGATTTTGCATCAGCTTCAACATGCCGGCCGGGATATGAATCCAAGGGTGACGATCCTTCGGCCCAGCTTCCAGCAATGTCACGCGCCGCCCTGCCATGCCCAACCTGCTTGCCACCACACAGCCGGCGGAACCCGCGCCAATCACCAGATAATCCGTTTCCATTAGTCACACCCTCGCTCACGGCTTGAAGGGCGCGTTCAATCCGCCCCCTTCCCATATCCTGATTAGGCGTCAGGATAGGCATGATTTGGCGCTGGAGGAAACGCGATGAATGAAGCGATGCGGCCCTATAAGGGGCTTCGGGTGCTGGATGCCGGCCAGGGCATTGCGGGGCCTTATTGCGGCATGATGCTGGCCGCCTGCGGCGCGGATGTGATCAAGCTTGAACCGCCGGAAGGCGATTGGTCGCGCGGGCTTGGCACGGCGAAGGATACGGTTTCTGTCATGACTGTGTGCTTCAATCGCGGCAAGCGTTCCGTGGTGCTGGATTTGAAATCTGAAGACGGCAAGCGCGCCGCCGCAGCCTTGGCGGCGCAAGCCGATGTGCTGATTGAAGCCTTCCGACCAGGTGTCGCAGCGCGCATTGGGTTGGGGCCGCAAAATGCCAAGGCGGATGCTGTTTGCCTTTCCATTTCCGGCTTTGGTCAATCCGGGCCTTATGCGGAACGGCCATGTACGGATTCTGTCGCGCAGGCTTTCTCAGGCTTCGTCAGCCTGAATGAAGGCGCTGATGGCGCGCCGCATAAGGCCGGGGCCTTCATCGCCGATATGGCAACGGGCATTTATGCTTTTTCTGCCGTGCAAGTCGCTCTTGCCGCGCGCGCGCAGGATGCTACGCCACGACAGCGAGTGATTGACATGTCGCTGATGGCCGCGACATCCAATCTGCTGACGCACCAAATCGGTGAATGGGGCGTGCAGGGCAAATCCGCCGCACCACCCAATGCGCCGGCGGGGGCTTATCACGCGGCGGATGGAGGCTGGGTGATGATTACGCTGGTGCGGGAAGCGGAATGGCCGAAGCTTTGCGGTGCCTTGGGCCTGGCTGATATCGCCGCCGATCCGCGTTTTTTGAATTTCGATCTGCGCTGGCAGAACAGGGATGCGCTTTACGCCATCATCCGCGCGGCCTTCCTTAAAAAACCCGTCGCGGAATGGGTGGCGATATTGCAGGGCGAAAGGCTGCTCGCGGATCGTGTCAATACGCCGCTTGATTGGCTGGGGAATGAACATGTCACGACCTATGGCGCGGCGGCGCGCATTCCGCAGCCGCAGCTTGGCGCGGTGCCGCTGCCGATGTTGCCGGGGCTCGGCCATTTCATGGCGGAAGCCCCGGCGCTTGGCCAACATACGGCGGAGGTGCTGGCTGAACTAGGGTAAGTGAGCGTTAAAAGGGTCATCGCAACCAAAGCTACGCCCGCCGAAGGCGGGCGCGAGCCCGAATGGGCGACGCCGCTTATGCGGCGAAGCCAAGCGCGCGGAGGCGCGCGCCGGCGTCTGAGGGCGGATCGGTCACGATCCGCAACACAAGATTAATTATGCGGCAGGCGCAGCCCCGGTTCATCCCATTGCATCGCTACCAACTTCCCAGTGTTGGACAGCGTTATATAGGCGGTGCGCATATCCGGCCCGCCGAAGCAGATATTGGTCGGCATGCGTTCGGGCATTTTCACGGTGCGGAGAATCTCGCCCGAAGGCGACACGGTGGTGATTTCCCCCGCCACCAGCGTTGCCACAATGATATTGCCCGAAGCGGCAATCGCGATGCTGTCCAACCGCCGATAGCCGGGGAATTGGCACAGCACACGCCCGCCCGCGCTGGATGGCCAGGGTTCCTTCTTCAGCTTGCCGGGCGCTTCAATATCCCAGGCCCAAAGCCGCCCGGTTTCGGTCTCGGCCACATAAAGCGTCTTGCCATCGGGGCTCACGCCAATGCCATTGGCGCCGCCAAAAACCGGGAAGGCCGCTTCCACCACGCGTGAGCCATCTTCCGATGCCCAATAGGCGCCGCCATGGTCACGGTCCCGCGCACGCACCTTGCCGAGGTCAGAAAACCAGAAACCGCCCTTGCCATCGAACATCAGATCATTCGGGCCGCGCAAAGGCCGCCCATCGCAAACCCGGATCAGCGCTTCAACTTTGCCCGTGGCGGCCTCAATCTTTTCAATCCGCCCGCCCGAGTAATCCGGCGATTGACCGCTCGGGCGCAAAATGCCGGGCTCCTCATGCCAGGTGAAGCCGCCATTATTGCAGACGTAAAAACTGCCATTCGGCCCCAGCGCCAGGCCATTCGGCGCGCCTTCCACGGTTGCGATGGTGGTCTTGCTGCCATTCGGCGCCACCTTTGTGATGCGCCGCGCTTCAATTTCCACCAGCGCCACAGACCCATCCGGCATGGCGACAGGGCCTTCGGGGAAGCGCAGCCCCTCGGCGATGATTTTGAGGTCGGGTGTGGCGACATGAACGGCCATGGTTTCCTCCTGCATTGGTTGCCCTGATCATGGCCCTGTTTTGCCCCGCTGCGAAGCCTTGACGCGGCGAGGCTTCGGGGGAAGCCTTGCCCCATGAAAACCGCCCCTGATCCCGTCACGCTCTCGGTCCTCGATAACCGTTTCCGCGCCATTGTGGAGGAAATGGGGGAGGCGATGCTGCGCACCGCCTATTCGCAAATCCTCAATTCCTCGCGCGATTTCTCCATTGCGCTCTGTGATGCCGAAGCGCGGCTGGTGGCGCAGGCGGATCACATCCCGGTCCATGTCGGCGCCATGCCATTCGCTGTGCAGGCGGTGCGCGAAGCCTTTGGCGATAGCGTCAAGGAAGGCGATATCTACCTATTGAACGACCCCTATCATGGCGGGTCGCATTTGCCGGACCTGACCGCCATTGTGCCGGTATTCGCCGAAGGGCGGCTCGTGTTCTGGTCGGTCGTGCGTGCGCATCACACGGATATCGGTGGCGCGACCCATGGCGGCTATAATCCGGGCGCGACGGAGATTTGGCAGGAAGGGCTGCGCGTACCGCCGATTTTGCTCGGCGAGGGGCGCCTGCCACGCGAGGATTTGGTGCGCATGATCATCACCAATACACGGCTCGCGCGTGATGTGCGTGGTGATCTGATGGCAATGATTGGTGCCGCGCATCTTGGCGAAAAGCGATTGCTGTCCGTGCTCGCGCGCTATGGCGCGGATACTACCGTGGCGGCGGTGGATGCGATCTTGCGGCTTGCGGAAGCACATACGCGGCGCATCATTTCCACCTGGGCGGATGGCACCTGGCTGGGTGAGGCGTTTCTGGATGATGATGGCTTCGGCGGCAAGGATATCGCCATTCGCGCCCGCGTGACGAAGCAAGGCGATCATTTGACCGTGGACCTCACGGAAAGCGCGCCGCAAACGCCGGGCTTCGTCAATTCATCCTATCCCAATATGGCGAGTGCGGTGCGTATGGCGCTTGCCTTCCTGCTTGATCCCGAAGTGGCAAAGAATGATGGCTGCTTCCGGCCGCTGACGATCAAGGCGCGCGAAGGCACGGTGGTCTGGGCCGCTGAAGGCGCACCGGTGACGATGTGTACTTCGCATTGTTCCAATGAAATCGTTGAAGCCGTGGTGAAGGCGCTCGCGAATGCCTGCCCGGATCGTGCCATGGGCGGTTGGGGAAGGCGCTTTCGTGTCGCGATCAAAGGGCGCGATCCGCGTCGGCCCGGGCGCTTTTTCGTCTGGCACATGTTCCATGCGCGGCCAGGGGGCGGCGGTTCTTCCGGCGGTGATGGCTGGTCCACCGCAGGCGAATGGCATTCCGCAGGCGGCTTGAAATTCGGCAGTGTGGAAATGGCGGAAGCGCGTTTCCCGCTGTATTTCGCGCGGCATGAATTTCGCCCGGGTAGTGCGGGTGATGGCACCTATCGCGGCGGCCTTGGTGGTGATCTTGTGCTGAAGCTTGAAACCGATGGCCCGGCGGTCGCGAATACTGCCGGCGATGGCGTGCGTTACGGCGCGGCGGGAATGCTCGGTGGCCGGGATGGCCTGCCGCATCATTATCGGCTGGAACGCGCCGATGGCACATCGCGCGATTTGCGCACCAAGGAAGTGGGGATACCCTTGGCACCTGGGGATCAACTGCATGTGCTTTCTGGCGGCGGCGGCGGTTGGGGGCCACCCGAAAAACGCGACCCCACCGCGCGCGCGGCTGATGCGGCGGAGGGTTTGGTATGACCTATCGTATCGGCGTTGATGTCGGCGGCACTTTCACCGATGTGGTCTGCGTTGCTGCTGACGGGACCACAACTTTAGCCAAGGCCGCCAGCACGCCGGCGGATCAATCGGAAGGCGTTGTTGCGGGGCTGGCCGTATTGGCAGAAACCCTTGGCGTCACGCTTGCCGATCTGCTGCGCCAGACGGAACGCATCGTCCACGGCACCACGGTTGCCACCAATGCGCTGCTGGAACGCAAGGGTGCCAAGATTGCGATGCTCACCACCGAAGGGCATCGCGATGTGATTGAAATGCGCGAAGGGCTGAAGCCTGAGCGCTACAATATGCGCCTGCCCGCCGCCCCCGCTCTGGTACCGCGCCGCTTGCGCCTTGCGGTGCGCGAAAGGCTGCGCCCGGATGGGCGCGTGGAAACCCCGTTGGATCAGGCATCGCTCGATACCGCCATCGCAACATTGCGCGCGGAGAATGTTGAGGCGGTCGCGGTGTGTTTCCTCCATTCCTGGCGTGATGCGCGGCATGAAAACGCGGCTGCCGAGGCGTTGCGCCGCGCGCTGCCTGGTGTTTTTGTCACGACCTCTGCCGAAGTTCTCCCTCAGATCAAGGAATTTGAACGCTTTTCAACCGCGGCGGTGAATGCCTATGTGGGGCCGATTGTCTCACGCTATTTGGCGCGGCTGCGCGGGCGGCTGGAACAGGCGGGCTATGGCGGGCCGGTGTTCGTCATCCTCTCCCATGGCGGGGTGGCGCCAGTGGAAGAAGCGGCGCGCCTTGCGGCGGGCACGGCGCTCTCAGGCCCGGCGGGTGGCGTTGCGGCGGGTGTGGCGCTGGCGGAACGCGGGCTGGGGCAGGATTTGATCACCTTTGATGTCGGCGGCACCTCCACGGATATTGCGCTGATCCAGGAAGGCGATGCCGCGCTGGGCCGAGGCCGCGATGTGGCGGGTGAACGCATCGCACTTGAAAGCCTGGATATCGTGACGCTCGGCGCGGGTGGCGGTTCCATCGGCCATGTCGGTGCGGGCGGTACGCTGCAAGTCGGGCCGCGCAGCGCGGGTGCCGTGCCGGGGCCGGCGGCCTATGGCCAGGGAGGCACGGAGCCGGCGGTGACAGATGCCAATCTGGTGCTCGGCTATCTGGATGCCGCGAATTTCCTGGGCGGCAAGCGCAAGCTGGACATGGCGGCGGCGGAACGCGCCTTTGCAACCCTCGGCGCCAAGCTTGGGCTTGATGCCATGGCCGCGGCGGCGGGGGTGCATAGGCTTGCGAATATCCGCATGGCGGATGGGATCCGCGTGGCGACTGTCAGGCGCGGCGTTGATCCGCGCGATTTCTGCCTGCTCGCTTTCGGAGGTGCTGCCGGGCTGCATGCCAGCGCGGTGGCGCGGGAACTCGGCATGCGGCGCGTGGCAGTGCCCTTCTTCGCCGCCGGGCTTTCCGCCTGGGGCATGCTGCATACGGATTTGCGGTATGAAATGGCGCGCAGCGAATTGAACACCGGTGGCGTGCCGAATGATGAGGCGCTCCGCGCCATTTGGGCCGCTTTGGAAAAGGAAGGCCGCGCGAGGGTCGCAAGCTGGTTTGGTGGCGCGGTGGAAACGCGCCGCGCGGCGGATATGCGTTATGGCGAACAGGTATTCGATATTGCCGTGCCCTTGGATCATGTCGCCTGGGAAGGGCCGGGCCTCGCGGATCGGCTGCGTGATGCTTTCCATGCGCGGCATGAAGCGCTTTTCACCTATGCGCTCCGGCAGGAAGAAGTGGTGCTGGTGAATGCCAGGCTTGCGGTGATTGGCCGCTTGCCGCCCATGCCGACGCCGGCAGGCAAGGGTGCTGGCGCCGAGACAAAACCGCGCGGCGCGCGCCGCATCATGCTGGAAGCAGGGTCAGCCGAGGTGCCGGTCTATGATTTCGCCGCGCTCGGCGCGGATCAGGCGGTGGCGGGCGCGGCGATTGTGGAAAGCGATACCACCACGGTGCTGCTGCTGCCCGGCGATGCCGCGCGCATGGATGCGCGCGGATGGTTGGAGATCACGTTACCGGAACCGGCGTGAAGGCGCGACACAATGCTGCGATGACACGGTCGCTTTGCTTGAATTGAAGTGAAAAACCCCGGTACCGATGGCGCCGGGGCTTTCCAATAACTCTCAGCGCCGGCATCACACCGCGGCAATACTCTCCCGCCGCAGCTCCACCGAAAGCGCATCAAGCGAACGCTCCACGCGGTCCAGCATTTCCGTCACCTCATCCTTGGTGATCACCAGCGGCGGCGAAAAGCCGATGCTGTCATTCATCATGGCGCGCAGGATCACGCCCTGTTCTTCGCCATGCTTCACCAGGCGCGGCCCAATCTTCCGCGCAGGGTCGAAGTTCTTCTTGGCTCCCTTGTCTTCCACCAATTCAATCGCGCCCACCATGCCAACGCCGCGCACCTCACCCACCATCGGGTGATTGGCGAAGCGGCGCTGCAATTCGCTTTGCAGATGCGGTCCCACGGATTTCACATGGCCGATCAGGTCAATCTCATCATAAATCTTGAGCGTTTCAATCGCGACCGCAGCCGCCACCGGATGGCCGGAATAGGTAAAGCCATGGCCCCAAGTGCCAACAGCGGAAGACCCCTCGGCAATGCCTTGGAAGACCCGTTCATTCACCATGACGGCCGAGATCGGCAGATAGGATGAAGACAGCGCCTTCGCACAAACCAGAATATCCGGCGTGATGCCGAAAGTCTGGCAGCCCCAGTAATTGCCGGTGCGCCCGAAGCCGCAAATCACCTCATCCGCCACAAACAGCACGTCATGCTTTTTCAGCACCGCCTGGATTTTCTCAAAATAGGTGCGCGGCGGCACAATCACACCGCCAGCACCCATGGTCGGTTCCGCCCAGAAGGCGGCGACCGTTTCCGGCCCTTCATTGACGATATAGGCGTCCAATTCTTCCGCGAGGCGCGTGGCGAAATCCTCTTCCGATTCGCCCGGCTTGGCGTTGTGGTAGTGATGCGGCGTGCCGACATGATGGAAACGCCCGCCCGCGATTGGCGCATCAAACAGCTTGTGATTGGCCGGCAAGCCCGTCAGAGACGCCGCCGCCAGCGTAATGCCGTGATAGCCCTTCAAGCGCGCGATGACCTTCTTCTTTTCAGGCCGGCCAATCGCGTTGTTCATGAACCAGATCATCTTGATCGCGCTGTCATTCGCCTCAGACCCGGAATTGGCGAAGAACACCTTGCTCATGGGCACCGGTGCGCGTTCAATCAGCATCTCCGCCAGATCAATCATCGGCTCATGCGATTTCGCCGTGAAGGAATGATAGAAGGGGAGCTTGCGCATCTGGTTGGCCGCGGCCTGCACCAGGCGTTCATTGTCAAAACCGAGTGAGGTGCACCACAGCCCCGCCATGGCTTCGATATATTCCTTGCCCTGATCGTCAAAAATACGCACGCCCTTGCCGCGGCTGATCACCAGCGGGCCATTGATCTGATGCGCCTTGGCATCGGTATAGGGGTGCAGCACATTGGCAATGTCGCGGACGGCATTGGAATTGCGGGGCGGGGTCATGTTTTGGCTTCCTCGAACCTGATCTGAACCCCGATTAAGACACGGCTTGGCCCGATCCCCAAGAGGAAAGCGTTGCCCTGGGCGCCCCGCCGCGCCAGATTACCCCAACGGAGGCATCACATGACCGAAATCAAACCCCATGCGGCCCATTGGGGCAGCTTCGATGCGGTGGTGGAAAATGGCCGGCTGGTGGGCGTGAAGCCCTTCCATCGCGATCCTTTCCCCGGTTCCCTGATCGAATCCATGCCGGATGCCGTCCATAGCGCCGCACGGATTGATCGCCCCTATGTGCGCAAGGGCTGGCTGGAAGGCCGCCGGCGCGGCGCCTTGCGGGGCGGAGACCCCTTCGTGCCGGTTTCATGGGACAAGGCGGTGCGTCTGGTGGCGGAAGAAACCCGCCGCGTGCGCGCGGAAGCCGGCGCCAAATCCATCATGGGCGGGTCCTATGGCTGGTCCTCCGCCGGGCGGTTCCATCATGCGCGCAGCCAATTGCAGCGCTTTCTGGGGCTTGGCGGCGGCTATACCGGACAGGTGAATGCCTATTCCTACGCGGCGGCGCAGGCGCTGCTGCCGCATATCCTTGGCACCAATGAAGTGCTGCTGGGCAAGGTCACGGATTGGGCAGCGATCACACGCTATTCCAAGGTGATGCTCTGCCTGGGTGGGCTGCCGATCAGGAATGGCTATGTCACCTCGGGCGGCGCGGGGCAGCACAGCAATGAGATGAATTTGCGCGCCGCCGCCGAAGCTGGGCTGCGCTTTCTGCAAATCTCCCCCACGCGGGCGGATGTGCCGGATTGGGCGAAAGCAGAATGGACACCGATCCGCCCTGGCACGGATACCGCGCTATTGCTCGCCATGGGCCATGAAATCCTGGCGCGCGGGTGGGAGGATAAGAACTTCCTCGCCACCCGTTGTGTCGGCTGGGACAAGCTGCGCGCCTATATCACGGGCGAGTCTGATGGCGTGGCGAAAACCCCCGAATG
>JBIIIE010000281.1:0-4111 GCA_044235135.1 Roseomonas sp.
GGGGCTGATCCGCCCTTCCGATGTCACGGCGGTGGCCTCCACCATCACCATGCCAGCACCCCCGGCGGCGCGTGCGCCCAGATGGACCAAATGCCATTCGGTTGGAATGCCATCATCATGGCAGGAATACTGGCACATGGGTGCCACGCCGATGCGGTTGGCGAAGGTCACGCCGCGCAAAGTCAGCGGGGAGAAAAGATCAGTCACGGGCGGGAAGCCTCCAGATAGGGCGAAGCGGTCCAGGGCGGCAGCCGCCCAAGTCGGTTTTCGAATATGGCGAACCATTGCGGCGCGCCAGGGGGGGCGGGCAGCAAAATGCCGCGCCGATCGGTTGGGAAGCGGGCCTTGGTTACCGCATCGCGGATATTCCCGCCAATCGCTTCCACCATGCCGTGATGGTGGCGGATCACGATATCGCAATGCATGGGCCGGAACCGCCCCTGATCCCCGGCGCGATCCTGCCAATGGGCCAAGGGGCGCCTTGACCGATCCGCACAGAGCAAATCCCCTGGCTGAGCCACGCGATCCTGCCACCGATGCGGGATGAAGGGCGCCTGATGCGGAAATTCCCTTGCATCGGCGATCATGCCATCAATGCTGGTGCCATGCGCGGCGGAGGGCGTGAATTCCCGCCCATCAATCCCGGCGCTGCGCATGACGAAGGAAATAAAGGCCGCCGACCAGGCATCCTGCTGCCACAGCGCCCCATGGGATGCGCGGTAAAGCGCCCGGTTGCGGGTGATGATGTCGCGCCCTTCCGGCACTGCCTGCCAATAGGCTTGCAGGCGTGGAAACCCGGCCAAATCCGCTTCCTGCGCAGCACCTGGCGCCCGATCCGAAACTTGCCGGCCCCATTCTTCCCATTCCGCCACGGCAATCCGTAGCATGCGTTCCCGCGCGATCGGCGGGTAGGAAAGCGGAGGTTCCTTCGGCGCCGGTGGTGGGATGGCGCAGGCGGAAAGCAAACCGGCCATCAGCAGGCCAAGCAAAAACCGCGTTTTTCGCATGGGCTGTGTCATGCCTTGTCCAGCGCAGCAAAGGCCTCGCTCGCTATATTCAGCGCCTTCAGCATGAAGGCGAAGCCGTTATAGGGCCCGCCCTGGATCAGCGCTTCGGTGATATCGCTTCGGCTGGCACCGATATTAAGCGCCGAGAGGATGAATTTGCGCAGCAAAATATCATGATCCAAAGCGGCGAAGGACGCGACAGCACAAAGCGCGCGCAATCGCCGATCAAGGCCCGGGCGATCCCAAATCTCGCCATAGCAATACTGCACCACCAGCGGATAAATGCTCCCCGTGACAGGATTGTCGGGCGCGGCATGGCCTTCATTGCGGCGTTCAGCATGCAGCGCGCCCTGCAAATCCCGCCCCCGGCCCATCAGCGCTTCCAGCGAATCCGCGCGGGGCGGGTCATTTTCCAGTGCAATCCCCTGTTCGGCAAAAACGGCGCGCGCGGTCTCCAGCGCCGTTTCTGATGCCGCGAAGCCCCGATAAATGCCGATCTGGATGAAAATCTCGGCAATGGCGCGCGGCGTCAGGCCAAGCTTCAGCGCGGCGGCGATATGGCGGCGAAGCTGCGCCTGGTTTTGCAGGGAACAGAGCACGGCTAGCGTCACCGCCATGCGATCCTGACGCGAAAGTCCCGGGCGGTTCCAGATTTGGCCATAGACAAGTTCCGCCATCAGATCGTCAAAGCCAAAGGCGCCATTGGCCAGTGCCGCTTCGCCTGCGCCAAAAATCACCGCACGCTCGGCCTTGCCCAAGCGGTTCAAATCCTCGCGTTCAGTCATGGCCCCACCCCCAATGCGGGGGCAAGCTACCAGCGGGCCGGGATCAGGCAAGCGGCGGGGGCCTTCCCCTTTGCCGGAAGGCGGTCCACATGAAGGCAATGTTCCGCCGCGCCCTGCTTGCCGCCCCCCTGCTTCTGCCGATCTCTGCCCTGGCGCAGCCCCGGGCAGCGGCGCTTTCGGATCGAGACCGGCGCGATATCGCCGCCGTAGAAGCCTATTTGAACCGGCTGACCACGCTGCGCGCGCGGTTTCTGCAAATTGCGCAAAATGGCGCCTCGGCCCAGGGTTGGGCCTATATCTCCCGCCCCGGGCGGATGCGCTTTGACTACGACCCGCCCGAGCCCCTGTTGCTGGTGGCGGATGGCAGCCAATTCCTGCTCTATGATCGGGAATTGAAGTCGCCCACCACGCTGCCCACCGGCGCAACCCCGCTTGGGATGCTGCTCCGCCCGGAAATCCGGCTTTCGGGCGATGTCACCATCAGCCGCATCCAGCGCGATGGCGGGTTTCTACGCATCACCTTGTTCCGCACCAGCGACCCGCGCGAAGGGTCCCTGACCCTGGTGTTCCAGCCAGAACCCCTGGAATTGCGCCAATGGGCCGTTTTGGATGCGCAGGGGCGGGAAACGCGGGTGACGCTGACGCAGATTGAAACCGGGCTGGCGCTGAATGCGCGCATGTTCCAGTTCAACCATCCGCAGTTTTTTGAACCGGGCGGCGGGGCGGGTAGGTAAGCAGGGGGCGGTTTGCCGCCCCGGCCCCCGCGTGCTACCGCCCCCGCCAATAACCGGTGCTTCCAGCCGCTTCGAAAGGCTTTGCCATGTCTGAACAATCCTCTGCCACGCCCGCGAAACCGCCCGGCGCCATGGCGCCCAGCCCCATCACGCTCAATCTGCAATACACCAAGGATTTGTCCTTCGAAGTGCCTGGCGCGCCGCAAATCTTCATCAACCTGCGCGAAGCGCCGAAGGTGGATATTGCGCTGGATGTGCAGGCCCGTCGTCTCCAGGAAGGCCAGGAGAATTTTGAGGTTACGCTGCAAATCCGCTGTGAGGCGAAGCTGCCCGGCGATACCCCGGCCTTCATCGCGGAGCTGGTTTATTGCGGCATTTTCACCCTGAACGGCATCGCGCCCGAAATGATGGAACCCGTGCTGCTGGTGGAATGCCCGCGCCTGCTCTTCCCCTTCGCGCGCAATATCCTGGCCGAGGTGACGCGCGATGGCGGCTTCCCGCCCGTGATGCTGGCGCCGATTGATTTCGTGGCGCTTTGGCAGAATCGCCGCGCGCAGCAGCAGGTCGCCGCCGCCCCTGCCCAAGGAAATGCCTGAATCTGGCGCCTGGGGGCGAAAAAACGCTCCCCTGGCCGCTTTGAACCCTTGACCCCCGGCCCGCGCATGTCATGTGCGGGCGCATGGATCAGATGATGCCCGCAACGCCGCGCCGCCAGCGCTTGGCCATAGTGCTGTTCAACCTCGGCGGACCCGATGCGCCGGAAAGCGTGCGGCCATTCCTGGTCAATCTGTTCACGGACCCGGCCATTCTGCGCGTGCCGGGCTTCATTCGCCCCTGGCTTGGCCGGCTGATCGCCTGGCGCCGCACCAAGCCGGCGCAGGAAAACTACGCCGTGCTGGGCGGGCGTTCACCCCTTTTGGAACTGACCGAAGAACAGGGCCGCAGCTTGGAAGCCGCCCTGGCAGATGAGCCGGGGACCGAGACGCGCTGCTTCGTCGCCATGCGCTATTGGCACCCGATGAGCGATGAATGCGCCCGCGCCGTGAAGGATTGGGCGCCGGATCGCGTGCTGCTGGTGCCGCTTTATCCGCAATTTTCCACCACCACCACGGGTTCCAGCCTGATTGCCTGGCAGGATGCCACGCGCAAGATCGGCCTTGATGTGCCGACCACGGCGCTGTGCTGCTGGCATTCGGACCAGGGCTTTGCGGCGGCCACCGCGCGGCTGGTGCGTGAAGCCTATGCCAAGGCGCGCGCTGAATTGCCAGCGGAAGTGCCGCTGCGCGTGTTGTTTTCCGCCCATGGCCTGCCGGAATCCATTGTGAAGGCGGGTGATCCCTATCAATGGCAGGTCGAACAAACTGTCGCCGCCGTGGTTGCCGAATTGGCGATGCCGGAACTGGATCACATTGTCTGCTATCAATCCCGCGTGACGCCTCAGGTTTGGATCGGGCCTTCCACGGAAGCCGAGATTGAGCGCGCGGCGGAAGAAAAAACCGCCATCCTGATCTGCCCCATCGCCTTCGTGTCCGAACATTCGGAAACCCTGGTGGAATTGGATGTGGAATACCGTGAGGAGGCCGAA
>JBIIIE010000282.1:0-4103 GCA_044235135.1 Roseomonas sp.
GGTCACGGTACTTTCATAAGGCGGGATGAAATTACCCAGGATTTTCGATCCCGCCGTGGTGCGCACGCCTTCCGTGCAGAACAGATCCTTGATGGCAAGGGGAATACCCTCAAGCGGCCCGGCCTCACCACGCTTGCGGCGCGCATCCGATGCGCGGGCGGCGTCCAGCGCCTGTTCGCTCGTAGTGGTGATGAAGGCATTCAGCTTCGGGTTCAGCGCTTCAACCGCGGCCACATGGGCGCGCGTCAATTCCTCGGCGCTGATCGCGCCCTCATTCAGCGCGGCCAGCGCACCGGAAAGGGTAAAATCGGTAGGATGCATTATTCCACCACCTTCGGTACGCCGAAATATTCGCCCTCTCGGTCCGGCGCATTGGCCAGCACGGCTTCCGCCTGGCCGCCATCGGTCACCACATCTTCGCGCATGGGCATCGCCGCCACGCCGCCAGGCGTGCCGCCGGCCATGGGTTCAACCCCGTCTGTATTCACGGCCTGGAGCTGTTCAATCCAGCCCAGAATGCCGTTGAGCTCACCCTGCACGCGGGCGATATCCTGTTCTTCAAGGCGCAGCCGGGCCAAAGCCGCAACGCGCCTGACGGTGGCGGTGTCTAGGGACATGAAATCACTACTTCCCGGAAAAAGAGCGCCGGACCATAAGGCCCCCGATGCCACTCTTCAACCTGACAGATTTGCGCGCCGCACTCCCCCGCCATTCCCGGCTGATCGGCCTTGATCCGGGGGAAAAGACCGTGGGTATCGCGCTGAGCGATGTCTTGCTCATGCTCGCCAGCCCCTATGGCAGCCTCAAGCGCGGAAAATTGATGGCGCTGGCCGCAGAGATAAAGGCGATTGCCGCGAAGGAAGGGGCGGGGGGGCTGGTGGTTGGGCTGCCGCTTGGCCTGGATGGGTCCTTCGGCCCGGCGGCCCAGGCGGCGCGGGATTGGGCGAAATCCCTCTCGGAAGCCACGGGCTTGCCGGCGTCGCTTTGGGATGAAAGGCTTTCCTCGGCGGCGGTGAACCGCATGATGGTGGGGGAAGCCGATCTCAGCCGGGGCAAAAGGGCGGCTTCGGTGGATAAGGCGGCGGCGGCCTGGATGCTTCAGGCGGCTTTGGACGCCACCAAAGGATGAGGCGCATGGATCAGATTCTGGTGGAAATCGCCCTTGATGGGCGCATCCGCTACGCCATTGGCGCGCTGGCGGGGCTTGGCTTTGCCATGCTGGGCTTTGCGCTGCTGCCGCAATTCCTGGCCGAATGGCCCGCCATTACGCCGCGGCTTTTGGGACTTGGCTTCCCGATTCTGGGGCTTGGGATGTTCCTGTTTCTGTCCTTCATCCCGGCCCCCCATAGCCTTGCGATTCGTGCCGATGGCAGCGCGGTTTTCACTCGCAGCGTCACCACCTGGTGGCGGTTTTTCGACATGTTTGAGACCCTGCCCCCTGGCGCGATCACCGGGGTTGCCGTGGAAGCCGCTGATGCGCCGCTTGGCACCACCCGCAGCGGAGAGACGGATTTCTCCGCCACATCAAAGGAATGGCGCCTGGTGCTGCGGCTTTCGGATGGCGCGGTGCGGGAAGTGCAACGCAGCCCTGGCCGTGCCTCGCTGGATGAAAAGGCCGCCGCGCTGAAGGGGGCGCTGCGGCTGCCCTAGGCTGGTCTGGCCATCCCCGCCCGAGGGCGGCTAGAAAGAGAGCGTGACCTATCCCCGCAAACACCTCCTCGCCATTGAGGGTCTGGAACCGCCGCATATCGCGGATTTGCTCGATCTGGCGGAATCCTACGCGCTGCTCAATCGCAGCGGCAAAACCCAGCGAGACCTGTTGAAGGGCCGTACGCTGATCAACCTGTTTTTTGAAGACAGCACCCGCACCCGCACGAGTTTTGAACTGGCGGGCAAAAGGCTCGGCGCCGATGTCATCAATATGTCGGTCAGCACGTCCAGCGTGAATAAGGGCGAAACGCTGCTGGATACGGCCAGCACGCTGAACGCCATGCATTGCGATTTGCTGGTGGTGCGCCACGGCCAATCCGGCGCGCCATCGCTGCTGAGCCAGAAGGTGGATGCGGCGGTGATCAATGCCGGCGATGGCACGCATGAACACCCAACCCAGGCGCTATTGGATGCACTCACCATCCGCCGCCATAAGGGCCGGCTTGAGGGTTTGATTGTCGCGATTTGCGGCGATATCGCCCATTCGCGCGTGGCGCGTTCCAATATGCATTTGCTGACCACCATGGGCAGCCGCGTGCGCGTGGTGGGGCCGCCCACGCTGATCCCCGCCGAAGCCGCGCGCTTGGGCGTGGAAGTGTTCCACGACATGAAGGCCGGGCTGGCTGGCGCTGATGTGGTCATGATGCTCCGCCTGCAACGCGAACGCATGTCGGGCGGGCAGGTGCCCTCCGCGCGGGAGTTCTTCCGCTTTTATGGGCTGGATGCGGAGAAGCTCGCCTTCGCCAAGCCTGATTCGATTGTGATGCATCCGGGCCCGATGAATCGCGGCGTTGAAATTGAAAGCGCCATTGCGGATCACCCAACCCGCAGCGTGATCGGTGAGCAGGTGGAAATGGGTGTCGCCTGCCGCATGGCGGTGCTGGATGTGCTGGCGCGTGGGCTTAGGCGCAATGTGTGAGCTTCGCCCGGCGCGCGCCGAGGAAGCGCCCGCGCTTCGGCAAATGGTGCGCGCCGCTTATGCGCGATACGTCCCGCGCCTGGACCGTGAACCGGCGCCGATGCTGGATGATTACGAAGCGCGTATCGCGCAAGGGAAAGCCTTCGTGCTTGAAGACAATGGCGCGCTCTGCGGCGTGGCGGTGCTGGAAGATGGGCCGCAGGGCCTGTTCCTCGATAACATTGCGGTTACGCCGGAGTCGCAGGGCACTGGTCTTGGCCGCAAGATGCTGGCTTGGATCGAAGCGGAAGGGCGTCGACGTGGCCATGCGCGGCTTTGGCTCTATACGAATGAGGTGATGGAGGAAAACATCGCCATGTATCAGCGCCTTGGCTTTGGCGAGACACATCGCGCCGAGGAGGCCGGGTATCGCCGCGTCTTTTTCGAGAAGTCCCTGTGATGGCCGACACCCTCATCACCAATGCCCGCCTGCTCGACCCCGCCTCGGGCCTTGATGCGCCGGGCGCTTTGCTCATCCGTGACGGGCTGATTGCCGATTGCGGCGCTGGCCTGACCGCGCCCGAAGGCACTGCCGTGGTGGATGCCGCTGGCGCCTGCCTTGCACCTGGCTTGATTGATCTTCGGGCCAATCTTGGCGAACCGGGGGCCGAGCATCGGGAAACCATCGCCTCAGCCGCGCAAGCCGCTGCCGCCGGGGGCATCACCACCATTTGCGTGCTGCCGGATACCGACCCGGCCTTGGATGATCCCGCGCTGATTTCCTTCATCGCGCGACGTGGTGAGGCCACCGGTTCGGTCACGCTGCTGCCTTATGGTGCCGCCACTTCGGGCTGCGCCGGCAAGGAATTGGCCGAATACGGGCTGCTGCGTGAAGCCGGCGCCATTGCCTTTACCGATGGGGCGCGCGCCATTGCCTCGGCACGCAGCATGCGGTTGGCGCTATCTTACGCGCGGGCCTTTGGCAGCTTCATTGTGCAGCACCCGGAAGAACCATCCCTGGCTGCCGGCGGCGCCGCGACGGAAGGCGAATTGGCGACACGGCTTGGCTTGCCGGGCATTACGCCGGCGGCAGAGGCGATGATGGTGGCGCGGGACATCGCACTCGCGCGCATCACCGGTGGGCATGCGCATTTCGCGCATATCTCCACCGCCGCCGCGCTTGATCTGATCCGCACCGCCAAGGCAGAGGGCCTCGCGGTCACGTGTGATACCGCGCCCCCCTATTTCGATTTGAACGAAACCGCGATTGGCGATTACCGGAGCTATGCCAAGCTTTCGCCGCCTTTGCGGACCGAGGCGGATCGGCAGGCGGTGGTGGCCGCTTTGGTGGATGGCACGATTGACGCGATTGCCTCAGACCATCAGCCGCGTGATGCGGATGACAAGCGGCTGCCCTTCGCGCAGGCGGAAGCGGGTGGGGCAGGGCTTGCGACGCTGCTGGGGGTGACGCTCGCGCGCGTGCATGCCGGCGATG
>JBIIIE010000430.1:0-4098 GCA_044235135.1 Roseomonas sp.
TCCCCCCCGAAAAGGCGCGCGGGTTCCGGAGGAGAGAAATTGATGCTCGACCGTCGCGCGTTATTGCTTTTGCCCCCCGCCTTGCTGCTGGCCGCGCCTGCGCTGCAAGCGCAATCCGACGACCCAAGGCTTGCGGAACGTTCGCTTGGCCGCGCTGATGCGCCGGTGACGGCGATTGAATATTTCTCCCTCACCTGTGGCCATTGCGGCGCCTTTCACCGCGATACTTGGCCACAGGTGCGGCGCGAATTGGTGGATACGGGGCGCGTGCGCATGGTGTTCCGCGATTTTCCGCTGGATCAGGTATCACTCCGCGCCCATGCCGTGGCGCGGAGTTTCCCACCTGACCGCTATGAACCCTTCATCTCAGCGCTTTTCGCCACACAGGATCGCTGGGCCTATGCGCGCGGCGTGGATCACAAGGCCGAGATTGGCAAAATCGCTGCCATGGCCGGCATGAGCGCCGATGCCTTCAACGCCGCCTGGGCGGATGACGCCTTGGCCCGCGCCATCCTGGAAGCGCGCCAAAGGGGAGAAGCCGAACATCAGGTCAATGCCACGCCCACCTTCATCATCGGCACGCAAAAGCTCCCCGGCGCGATTTCCTTTGAACGCTTCGAAGCCGCGGTGCGAGAGGCAATGCCGCGGTGATGGACGAAGTGATCCCGCCAGAAGCCGAAGCGGACATCAGCACGCCCGAAGCTGAGGCCGCACGCAGCGAAGAACAGGCGCGCGCGGCGCATAACGCCAAGCTGTCGCGCATTCGCATCGCCGGCTTCAAATCCTTCGCCGAAGCGACAACGGTTGAAGTGCTGCCGGGGCTCACCGGCATTGTCGGGCCCAATGGCTGCGGCAAATCCAATGTTGTTGAAGCGCTGCGCTGGGCCATGGGCGAAACCTCGCCCAAGGCGATGCGCGGCGGCGAAATGGATGATGTGATTTTCGCCGGCACTGCTACGCGGCCCGGGCGCAATGTCGCGGAAGTGATGCTGTTTTTGGAAGATGCGGCGGGCCTGGCGCCGGCGCCCAATAATGACATCGCCGAATTGGAAGTGACGCGGCGGATTTCGCGCGGTGAGGGCAGCAATTTCCGTGTCAATGGCAAGGAATTGCGCGCGCGCGATGTGCAGACCATGTTCGCCGATATCGGTTCCGGCGCGCGGTCTTCCGCCCTTGTCAGCCAGGGCCGCGTGGCGGCGTTGATTCAGGCCAAGCCCGATGATCGGCGCGGCGTTTTGGAAGAAGCCGCCGGCATTGCCGGGTTGCGCGCGCGCCGCCATGAAGCGGAATTGAAGCTGCGTCAGGCGGAAACCAATCTGTCGCGCGCGGAAGATTTGCTCGGCCAATTGGATGCGCAGCGCCAGGGGCTGCAACGCCAGGCGCGGCAGGCCAATCGCTATCGGAATATCTCCGGCCTGGTGCGGCAGGCGGAAGGCGAATGGCTGGCCTTGCTCGCCGCGCGTGCCAATGCAGCGCTGACGGCAGCGGCAACCGCTTTGTCAGCCGCACGGATTGCAACCACCGCCGCCGAACAGGAAGCCGAAGCGGCGGCGATTGCCTTGCATGAAGCCGAACAGGGGCTTGATGCGCCGCGCGCCGATGAAGCCGCGGCGCGCACCGCGCTTGAACGCCGCCGCGTTGAAGCGGAAGGCATGGAGGCCGAGGAAAGCCGCGCCCGGGCCGCGCTTGAAGCCGCTGAAGCGCGCCTGGCTGAACTCCGCCAGGACCTCTCGCATGCCGAGGCCTTGGCTGAGGATGCCGAGGCCGCGCGCGCGCGCATCACGGCAGAAGATGCGGGGCTGGTTGAACGCGAAACCGCGCTGCCGGCGCGGCGCGATGCTGCCGCTGCGGCGCTTGTGGAAGCGGGCGAAACCGTCCGTGAAGCGGAACGCGCCGCCAATCAGGCAACCGAAGCCGCCGCTGCCGGGGCCGCGCAATTGCAGGCCGCCGAAGCCGAATTGGCCGCCGCCGAAACACGTTTGCGCCGCGCCCGCGAAGCCCATGCGGCGCTTTCTGCGGATCACGAAGCCGCCCTTGCCCGTGCGGTTTCAGATGCTGAAAAGCAAGCCGCTGCAGAGCACGTCGCCGAAGCGGATTCCGCCTTCACTGCCGCGCGTGACGCCTTGGAGCAGGCCGAATCGCGTCGCACTGAGGCTGTCGCCGCCCATGCCGAAGCGCGCCGCAATGCCGAAGAAGCCAGCGCCGAAGCCGCGCGCCGTGACGCCGCCTTGCAAGCCGCTGATGAACGCCATCGGCGTATTGTCGCGCAATATGCCGCGGTTTCTGCCGAACGTGATGCCGCGCTTGCGGAACGTATCCCCGAGGTCACGCGTGATGCGGCGATGTCCTCGGCGCGGCTTGCGGAAGCCACATTGATCGGCAGCGCAGCGAGGTTGCGTGAAGCGGAAGCAGCCCGCAGCGCCGCATCAGAAGCCCTGGTGCAAGCGCGCCGCAAATCCGCCGAAGCCGGTGCCGCGCGCGCGCGCATCGCCGCTGAAGTGGCAGCGCTGACGGAGGTGCTGGAATCGCGCGGCACGGCCTCGGCCCAGCCCATTCTTGATCAGGTGCGCGTGCCGCCCGGCCTTGAAGCAGCCCTTGGCGCTGCCTTGGGTGAGGCTTTGGAAAGCCCCGCTGATGCTTCCGCTGCAAGGCATTGGCGAAACTTGCCGCCCTTGTCAGTGGCGCAAGCCTTGCCCGATGGTGCGGTGCCGCTTTCACGGCTTGTGGAAGCGCCGGCGGCGCTGGCGCGCGCGCTCTCGCAAGTGGGTTTGCTCGCGCGCGGGATGGATGGTGCGGCGCTGCAAGCGGGGCTGCGGCCTGGTCAGGCCTTGGTGACGGAAGAAGGCGCGGTTTGGCGCTGGGATGGTCATACGCATCACGCCGGTGCGCCAACGCCAGGCGCGGTGCGGCTGGCGCAACGCAATGCGCTGCGCGCCGCCGAAGCGCGGTTGGATCAGGCGGAAGTCACGGCAGCGGAAGCCGAAGCCGCGCGCATCGCCGCCGAAGCCGCCGAAGCGGAAGCCGCCAGCGATGAAGCCGCCGCCCGCAATGCCCGCAGCGCCGCTGAAGCGGCTGCCTCTGCCGCGCGCCGCGCTGAAGGTGAATTGGCCGCGCGTGATGCGCGCGCCGAAAGCCGCATCGCAGCCCTTGAACCGCAATTGGCGCGCCTTGCCGAAGAACGCGCGGAAGCCGAGGCCGCGCGCCTGGAAGCGGAGGCGCTTTTCACCGCGCGCCCCGATGTTGCCTTGCTGCGTCAGGCCGAACAGCAGGCCGCAACGGCGGAAACCGAAGCGCGTAATGCCGAGGCGAATACGCGGGAAGCGCGCCGACACGCCGAAATCGCCCTGGCTGAATCGCGCCAAATTCAGTCAGCCTTGCTGAACCGCGCGTCGGAGGTGGAAAACCGCCTCGCCGCGCTTGCCCCGCAATTGGAACGCATCGGCGCTGAATTGGCGGAAGCCGAAGCCGCGCGCACCGTTGCCGTACAAGCGCGCGAAGCCGCGCCCGATCTGGTGCAACTGCGCGAAAGCGTGGAAGCGGCGCGGTCCCATTTGGCGGAACAACGCATTGCCGAGGCTGCGGCGCGCGATGCACAAGGCGCCCTGGCGGCCGAGGCTGGTTCCATCGCCGCGCGCCGCGCAAGCCTTGCCAATGAAGCAAGCCTTTGGGCCGCGCGCGCCGAAGATGCCGCCGCGCGCCTTGCCGATCTCTGCCGCCGTGATGCCGAAGCGGAAGCCGAGCGTGATGCTTTGGCTGCTGCACCAGAAGCCGCTGCGCTCCGCCGCGCGGAAGCCGCGCGCCTGCTGGAACAGGCCAGCGAAGCGCATGCCGCCGCCGCCGCCGCCCTTGCCGCCGCCGAACGGCGCGTGAGTGAAGGCAGCCAAGGGCGCCGCAGCGCTGATACCGCCTTTGCGCTGGCGCGTGAGAATCAGGTGCGCGCGCAAGCCGCAACCGAAGCGGCTGAAACCGCCTCAGCGGCCGTTGCCGCACGCATCGCCGAAAGGCTTGGCGAAGGGGCGGAATTGCCGCCCGCGCCCGAAGAACTTTCCGATGTTGCGGAAGACAAGGCACGGCGCAAGGTTGAACGCCTGATCCGCG
>JBIIIE010000283.1:0-4096 GCA_044235135.1 Roseomonas sp.
GAACGCATCGCCGTCGCACTCGCGAAGCTGATCCTGGACCCGAGCGCACCGCCCGCCCGCCATATCGCCGTGGGTGCCGCATCGCCGATGCCCGCCGCCGCTTGTTGGCTGGTGAAAAAGCAGGGCAATCCTGTGAGGCTTTCGTTATTGCACAAAAGAAGTGGCAATCCGTTTACGGAAGGCACGCGCGAATTATTTGACCTGACTGGCCAGGGGCGGATTGATCTGTTCTTCCTGGGCGGTGGGCAGATTGATGGCAGCGCCAACCTGAACCTGGTCGGCACCGGCGAATGGCCCGGCATGGGCGTGCGCTTTCCGGGCAGCTTCGGTTCCGCCTTCATGTATTTCATGACGCCGCGCACCATCCTGTTCCGGGAAGAACACACGCCGCGCGTTTTTGTGGAGAAGGTGGATAATATCTCCGCCCCTGGTGTCTCCCCGCCTGGCGTGTTTCGTCGCGGCACGGCGCAGGCGCTGGTCACGGGGCGCTGCGTGTTTCGCTTCCACCCGGATCGCGCGCGGTTTTCGCTGGAAAGCATCCACCCCGGTGAAACCGTGGAAAGCGTGCGTGATGCCACGGGTTTTGCCTTTGACGTGACAGGCGATGTGCCCTTCACGCCCGACCCCACGCCCGAGGAATTGGCGCTACTGCGCGGGCCGATTTGCGATGAAATGATGGAAACCTACCCGGAATTCTGCGCCCGGGTCTTTGGCAGGAAACAAGCCGCATGAATGATGCAAGCATTGCCACCAAGGGCCTGGCGCGTTCCGCCGGCGCTTTGGCGGGGCTCCGCGTAGTTGACCTCACGCGCGTTTTGGGTGGGCCTTATTGCACCATGGTGCTGTCCGATCACGGCGCCGAGGTGATCAAGCTTGAACCCCCGCAAGGCGATGAGGTGCGCGATTGGGGCCCGCCTTTCGATAGCGCGGGAGATGCTTCCTATTTCGTTGGCGTGAACCGCAATAAACGAAGTGTGGGGCTGGATCTGTCCAAACCCGCCGGCAAGGAAGTGCTGCTGCGCCTTTTGGAAGGTGCGGATGTGCTGGTAGAAAACTTCAAGCCTGGTTCCATGGAAAAATGGGGTCTGGGGTATGAGGCGGTGCTGTCAAAACGCTTCCCGCGCCTGATCCATTGCCGCGTTTCCGGCTTTGGTGGTGAAGGGCCTTTGGGCGGCTTTCCCGGCTATGATGCGGTATTGCAGGCCATGGTGGGGCTGATGTCCATCAATGGCACGGAAACTTCCGGGCCAACGCGGCTTGGTACGCCGATTGTGGATATTGCGACAGGGTTGTTTTCCACCATCGCCATTCTGATGGCGCTGCATGAGCGGGAAAAATCCGGCAAGGGGCAATATTGCGACATGACGCTGCATGATTGCGGCATGGCGCTGCTGCATCCCCATGCGGCAAATTACTTCCTGTCCGATAAGCGCCCCAAGGCAACGGGTAATCCGCACCCCAATCTGGTGCCCTATTCCAAATTCAAGACGAAAACCTGCGAGATTTTCATCGCCGCTGGCAATGACCCGGCCTTTCGGAAATTCTGCGAATTTCTGGGCATCCCTGATGTGGCGAAGGATGAACGCTTCGCCACCAATGGTGCGCGCGTGATCAATCGTGATGCGCTGACGGAAATCCTGGAAAAGCGCTTTTCCACCGAAGATGGGCATGACCTCACGCGGCGGATGTTGGCAGTTGGCCTGCCCGCCGGGCCGGTGCTGCATGTGGATGAAGCCATGGCCGCGGACCATACCGCCTTCCGCGATATGGTTGCGGATATTGGCGATTTCCGCGCGCTGAATACGCCGATCAAGCTTTCTCGCACGCCGGGCGGTGCACGCTCGCGCCCGCCACGCTTCAACCAGCATGGGCGGGAAGTGCTGCTGGCGCGTGGCTTCAGCGAAGCTGAGATCACCGCGCTGGAAGCCGATGGCGTGATTGTGGGCGCGCGTCGGAAAGCCTGAAGAAGTTAAGCAGCGGCCGCAATCGTTGGCCGCTGCCCCGCCACCGTCGTGCGCACCATGTGGCGCCGTTCTGTCGTGCTGGCGAAGGGTGTCGCGCGGTGCAGCACGGCGCGATTATCCCAAATCAACAAATCACCAGGCGTCCAGCGATGGCTGTAGATGAAGCGGTCTTCGGTGGCATGTGCCATCAGGCGATCAATCAGCGCGCGGCTTTCGGCTTCCCCCATGCCGTCAATGCTGCGCGCATGGGCACCCAGATATAGTGCGGGGCCATAGGGGTTTTCTTCCAGCACCACCGCTTGGCGCACAGGTGGGTGCTGCGTCTTTTCCGCCTCGCTCACCAGCGCCGGATCAACGCGGGACCGAGACCAACCGAAATCATGCACCGCCACCATGCCGCGCAGCCTGGCCTGTTCCGCCGCATCAAGGGCTGCGAAGGCGCCGCGCATGAAGGCGAATTCCGTATTGCCGCCCGCGCTTGGAATCTCGCGCGCCGAGAGCAGCGAGGCCCGCGCCGGGATGGGCTTGAAGGAGGAATCATGATGCCAAAGCCGGTTGGCCTTATTGTTCAGCACCTGCTTGTCGCTCGGCGCCACAATCTCTCCACCGGGGCCGAGATTGCTCAGCACAAGCACGGCACTGCCAGCGCCAAGCGCGCCGGGGCGCGTCATTTCCAAGGCGCCAAAACCCTGGCTGAAGGCGATTTGCGCGGCATCATCCAGGCGCTGACCCGGCAGCACCAAAACCGCGTAGCGGTCCAGCGCATCGCGCAGCGCCGCCATCACGGGCGCTGGCACTTCCCGCGCGGCGTCTATGCCTTCAATACGCGCGGCAAAAAGCGGTTGCAGGGGGGTGATGTTCAGCATGGCCAGGCCCTCCGGCAGGAAGGCTAGGCCGGAAGAACCTGCTTAGAAAAGCCCCTCAATCCGCCCTTCCCCATCCAGGCCGATTGTCTCCGCCGCCGGGCGGCGCGGCAGGCCAGGCATGGTCATGATGTCCCCGCAGACGGCCACGATAAAGCCAGCGCCGGCGGAAAGCCGCACTTCGCGCACCGGCAGCACATGATCCACCGGCGCGCCAAGCTTGGTCGGGTCCGCGCTGAAGGAATACTGCGTCTTGGCGATACAAACCGGCAGATGACCGAAGCCGAGTTCCTCAAACCGCGCCAGGCGCTTCGCGACATCAGCGGGCAGCGCGATATCGCGCGCGCGGTAGATCTGCTGCGCGATGGTGCGGATTTTATCGGCCAAAGGCATGGCATCCGGGTAAAGCGGCGCGAAGCGCGCGGATTTCGCTGCAATATGTGTTTGCACAGCCCGCGCCAAATCCGCCGCGCCTTTCGCGCCATCGCCCCAATGGGTACAGAGGATGGCTTCCGCCCCCGCCGCCTGGATGGCTGCCTGTACAGCGGCGATTTCCGCATCAGTATCTGAGGTGAAGCGGTTCAGCGCCACCACCACCGGCAGGCCGAACTTGCCCATATTCTCGACATGGCGGGCCAGGTTCGCAATGCCGCGCGTCACAGCCGCCACATCTTCCCGCCCGAGGTCAGCCTTCGCCACCCCGCCATGCATCTTAAGCGCACGGACGGTGGCGACGATCACACAAACGGAAGGATTCAACCCGGCCAGACGGCATTTGATGTCGAGGAATTTCTCGGCGCCCAGATCAGCACCAAAACCCGCTTCCGTCACCACAACATCAGCAAGCTTCAGCCCAAGCCGCGTGGCCATAACGCTATTGCAGCCATGGGCAATATTGGCGAATGGCCCGCCATGCACCAGCGCGGGGGAACCTTCAATCGTCTGCACCAGATTGGGCGCGAAGGCATCGCGCAACAGCGCTGCCATGGCGCCATCCGCCTTCAAATCTGCCGCAGTGATCTGCTTTCCATCCCGCGTCTGCCCCACCACCATGCGGCCCAAACGCTCCTGCAAATCCGGCAAATCGCGCGCCAGGCAAAACACCGCCATCACTTCGGAAGCCACCGTGATGTCAAAGCCATCTTCCCGCGGGAAACCATTGGCGACACCGCCCAATGATGAATTGATTGCGCGCAAAGCACGGTCATTCATGTCTATAGCGCGGCGCCAGGAAATGCGGCGCGCATCCAGGCCAAGTTCATTGCCCCA
>JBIIIE010000033.1:0-14291 GCA_044235135.1 Roseomonas sp.
GCCGCCTGTCTGCAAGATCCTGGATTACGGGAAATACAAATACGAACAGCAGAAAAAGGCGAATGAGGCGCGCAAGAAGCAGAAGGTCGTCGAAATCAAGGAAATCAAGGTTCGCCCGAACATTGATGACCATGATTACGATGTGAAGATGAAGCAGATGAGGAATTTCATCGGCGAAGGCGACAAGGTGAAGGTGACTTTGCGCTTCCGTGGCCGTGAAATGGCGCACCAGGAATTGGGCGTTAAGGTGCTGGAACGCATCCGCAATGACCTGATCGAATTGGTGAAGGTTGAACAGATGCCCAAGCTGGAAAATCGTCAGATGGTCATGGTGGTGGCGCCGAAATAGGCGCTGCCCTTCCCTGCGTGATCCGGGTAATGGGTCACGCTTGCGGCCCTTGTCATTCCCTTGCCGGGCTGGGGCGCACCGCCCATAAGGCTTGCTCATCCGCCGCATCCGAAGCAAGCCATGCCTGAAAGCGCCCTCGCCAGCCTGGAAATTGCCGCCGCCCGCAATCCTGAAGGGGCGATGGAAATCCTGCTCGGCACCATGCGGCGCCTGGCCGCGGGAACGGGCCTTGAGGAGCTCGCGGCGCCTGAGGCACCGCAGCCGATTGAGGTTCTGGCCACGCGCCTGGCCGCTGCCATGGCGAGCATCCTGACTGATCCCGCCAGCCGCTTTGATGACAGCGCCTTGCTGCGCTTGGCCGCCATTGGGCGGGTTGCGGATCATATCCATGCCATCAGCGGCTTTGGCAGTTCGGATCACATTCTGCGCGTACTGGGCGCGGATGATACGGATGGCCTCAGGCGCCTTTTCCGGGAAGACAGGCGCGCTTTCGCCAAGGCCTGGCTGGCCTTTTCAATAGACTCATCCTTGCCGATTGACGTCACCGCCCTGATGGAAGCGCCCGCGCCGCTTGCGCTGCTGACCGCCATGGGGCTGATTTCGCAAAAGCCGATCCTGACCGAAGCCGGCCATGCGCGGCGTGAAGCGCTGGTAAGCGCCGCCGGAAGGCTCGCACCAGTGCCGCTCCCGCTTTCGGTGGATCATCTGGTCTTGCTCTCGGCGGCCTGGATGCTCTGTTCCTATGCCGGGGCGCGCGACAAGCATGGCATCAAGCCGGTGCTGAACCGCGTGCTGCGCCATTGGGCCTTGGGAATTGGCCTGAGCGACGCCGCGCTGCCCGCAACACGCGCCTTGAAGGCGCGCCCGACCCTGCTGGTCGCGGCCGAGATCATGCACTCCAACCATGTGCAGTATCGCTATTTCGGGCAATATCTGCGCCAGCTTCGTGAGCGTTTCCGGCTGGTGCTGCTGACCGAGGAATCCCAGGCCGATAGCCATGCGCGCGCGCTTTATGATGAGGTTCATGTCTTCAAGCGCGAAGGTGGCACGGGGTATTTCAACCGACTGCTGGAAACGATCAAAGCCATCGCCCCGGATGTCATTTTCTGGCTGAGTGTCGGCATGCGCCATTGGGGGCCGGTGCTCGCGAATTTGCGCCTCGCCCCCATTCAATTCGCCGGGCTTGGCCATTCGGCTTCCACCTTCTGCGCGACGATGGATTATTATGTCACCGAAGAAGGCTATGTCGGCGATCCTGCGCTTTTGTCGGAGCAATTGGTGCTGCTGCCGGATGAAAGCCTGGTCTTCGAAAGATCACCGCATTACCGGCCAATCAGCCCCGCCATTCGGGAAAACGCCTCGCCGCTGCGCATCGCGCTGCCGTCCAACCTGTTGAAGCTCAATCCGCATTTCATCGGCGTTTTGCAGCGTATTCGTGAAAGGGCGCGGCGGCCCTTGGAGTTTCGCGTCTTCCCCAATGTCTCGGGCCTGGATCTGATGGCGACCAAGCGCGTCTTTGATGAGCGGCTGCCCGGCAGCATTGTGCATCCTGTCATGGCTTATAACGCCTATCTGGCAGAGCTGAACGCCTGTGACTTGAACCTTAGCCCCTTCCCCTTTGGTGGGCTGCATAGTGTTGTTGATTCGCTCCGCCAGGGCATTCCGGTGGTGGCCTTGGAAGGGCTTGATCTGCATGCGCGCACGGATTCCATGCTACTGCGCCGGCTTGGCATGCCGGCATGGCTGATCGCGCAGGATGAGGAAGCCTATATCGCGGCGGCGCTCAGGGTGATCGATGATGATGCGGCGCGCGTGGCGCTCAGCCGGCAGGCCCTGGCGCTGGATATTGACCGCGTGCTGTTTGGCGATGGCACCACGCCACTCAAGCGCGATGTGGTGGATGCGGTCTGGTGGATCTACCAACACCATGAGGCAATCAAGGCATCAGGCCGCAAGGTGTTTCGCGCGCCGGATCGCGCCGCCTTCCCAAATAGCTGAGGGGGGCGCTTTCAGCCAGGCGATGCAGACATTACATCCAGGTGATGTCCACTCCCGCCCTTGTCTGGTTCCGCCAGGATTTGCGCCTTGCCGATAACCCGGCGCTGCATGCCGTGGCCGACCGCCCCATCCTGCCGGTCTTTATCCTGGACGCCGAGGCCGCCGGCGCCTGGGCAGAAGGGGGTGCTTCCCGCTGGTGGCTGCATCACAGCCTGGAAGCGCTTTCGCGGGATCTGAAAGCCCTTGGCGCACCGCTTTTGGTGCTGCGCGGCGCGGCGCTTGACCTGCTGCCCAAGCTGGCGGCTGAGATCGGCGCCGATGAAATCCATGCCGGGCGGCTGACAGAGCCCTGGGCGCGGGCGCGTGACGCCAAGCTGGCGGAAACCCTGCAAGAGGCGGGGCAGAAGCTGGTGCTGCATCGTTCCGCCCTGCTGCATGAACCGCATCTGGTGCGCACCGGGGCGGGCAAGCCCTATGCGGTCTATACCCCCTTTTCCCGCACGCTGTTTGGCTTTGGCGACCCTGCGGCGCCCATTCCGGCGCCCAAGCGCTTGCGGGCGGCGGCGGGTGCGCCGGCGGGGTTGGATATTCCGGCCCTTGGGCTATTGCCACGCCCGCCCGAGCCTGATTGGGCGGCGGGGTTTGGCGCCGTGTGGCAACCGGGGGAAGCAGGGGCAGCGCAACGCCTGGCCGATTTCCTGACCTCGGGCGTCAATGCCTATGCGGATCGGCGCAATGAACCGGCGGCCAAGGGGGGGACCTCTGGCCTCTCGCCCCATTTGCATTTTGGCGAAATCTCGCCCCGTCAGGTCTGGGTCGCGGCGCGGGCGGCGGCGCCCGAGGGGGGCGCGGGGCTGGAGACCTTCCTCAAGGAAGTGCTGTGGCGGGAGTTTTCGCATCATCTTTTGTGGCACCGCCCGGAAATGCCCGAAGCGCCGCTGCGGGCGGAATTCGCGGCCTTCCCCTGGGCGCCGGACGCCGCGCTACTCCGCGCCTGGCAGCGCGGGCAGACTGGCTACCCCATTGTGGATGCCGGGATGCGCCAGCTTTGGCAGACGGGCTGGATGCATAATCGCGTGCGCATGATCACGGCTTCGTTTCTCGTGAAACATTTGCTGCAACCCTGGCAGGCGGGCGAGGCCTGGTTCTGGGATACGCTGGTGGATGCGGATCTCGCCGCCAATAGCGCGTCCTGGCAATGGGTTGCGGGCTGCGGGGCGGATGCGGCGCCCTATTTCCGCATCTTCAACCCAGTCTTGCAGGGCGAGAAATTCGACCCGGAGGGGGCCTATATCCGCGCCTGGTGCCCGGAATTGGCCAAGCTGCCCGCGCGCTTCATCCATAAACCTTTTGAAGCGCCCGAGATGATCCTGCGCGGTGCTGGCGTTGCGCTTGGCGGGACTTACCCGAAGCCTGTGATTGGGCTGGCCGAAGGCCGCGCCCGCGCGCTGGCTGCTTTTGCGGGGCTGCGCAAAGCATGATCACTCCCGCGGCCTTGCGCCGCGCGGGGTTTTCCGGGCTCCGCGTTGTGGGTGACGTGCATGGTGAGGCTGAGGCTTTTGAAGCCGCCATTGCGGGCGCCGAATCGCTTGGCCTTTTCATCATTCAGCTTGGCGATCTGGTGGATTACGGGCCGGATAGCCCTGGCGTCTTGCGGCGCGCCTTCGCCATGCTGGATGCCAAGCGCGGTATTTTCTTGCTGGGCAACCACGAACATAAGCTGAGGCGCGCGCTGATCGGCCATGCAAGTGCAAAGCTTTTCGTCGCACCCGAGGGTCTGGGCCGCACGCTGGAACAATTGCGGGCAGCCCCGGATGGCGATGCTTTGACCACACGTGCGGTGGCGGAGATTGCCCGCGCGCCGGCTTGGCTCAGGCTGGGCCAAGCCATGTTCATCCATGCCGCCTATCACGATGCCATGCTGCATCGCGCGCCCCCCGAGGATGCCGGGGTGCGCCGCCCCGATGGCCCTCTCTCCCGCGCCCTTTATGGAGAGGTGACCGACCAGCGCGGGCCGGATGGCTACCCGATGCGCGCGACCCGCTGGGTGGGGCGGATACCCCATGGCATCACGGCCTATGTCGGGCATGATAATCGTTCAACCAATGGACGCCCGCATGAAATGCGTGGCGCCTTGGGTGGGCGGGCGATTTTTCTGGATACCGGCGCGGGCAAGGGCGGCGCGCTGGCCTGGATTGATCTGCCGTTTGAAGCGCTGGAGCCTTCTGGCTCAACTCCATAATTTCGGGTTCGCCAGATCCCGCGCAATGCGTTCAGCCGCCGCATCCAATAGCGCTTCACCCTTCGCGGCCGTCGCGCTGCGCGCATCGCCGATCACGCCATTGGCACTGAGTTCCTTGAAGGAACGCCGCCGCGCCAAGGCGGGCGGTTGCCCTTCAACCCGCGTGCTATGCGGGCCATGCTGTTCGGCAAGCCGCGCGGGGCGCACTGCTTCGGGCATCAGGGTCATCACCATGGAAGCCTCGGCCTCACACGCATGGAGCACATTGGATTGGCGTTCCAAAATGGGTGCGAAGGCATCGCCAGCCATGTGCCAATAGGTTGCGGCGGCCACCGGAATGCCGCTTTCGGCCTGCGCATCAACGGCGGCGACGGCGACCGCTTCGGCATTGCCGCCATGGCCATTCAGCAGCATGGCGCGCTTGAAGCCGGCACGCGCCGCGGATCGCACAATGCCGCGCAGCACGCCGCCAAAGGCCGCGTAATCCAGCGTAACGGTGCCACCAAAGGGCACGTGATGTTCCGCCAAACCGGTCCAGACGCAGGGTGTGACCACCACCTTTTCGCCGGCATCCATCATGCGGCGCGCGACGCGATGCGCAACACCGGTGGCGCAAATGATGTCAACGCCGGTTGCCAGCGCCGGGCCGTGTTGTTCCAGGGACGCTACAGGGATGATCACCAATGCCCCCGAAGCCGCGCGGGCATTGAGTTCTTCGGATGTCATTTTCATCCATTCGATTTCTTGGGTCATGGGCAAGGCTCCAGGATGGCGGGAAATGATTGAGGCGCTTGACGCAGCCTCAATGGCTTTGCACTCCATGCTTCCATCGCGGTGGTGAATAGGCAAGGGCCAGGCAAAGCACCCAGATCATCCCCGCATTTCCGGCCCATCCAAAAACGCCTCAGCCTTGGCGCGCATGGCGGCAAGCTTTTTCGAATCAAGCTTGCGCAAGCCCATCAGCGGCATGGCCATGCGCGGGTTGCGCGCAAAATCCTCCGCATGGCGCGCAATGAAATCCCAATAGAGGAAATTGAACGGGCAGGCGCGTGGCCCCACCGCATCCTTCGCATCATGCGCGCAGCCGCGGCAATAATCGCCCATGCGGTTGATATAGGCCGCTGACGCCGCATAGGGCTTGGACGCCATCACCCCGCCATCGGCGTAAAGCGCCATGCCTTGCGTGTTGGGCAATTCCACCCAGTCAAAAGCATCGGCATAGACAGCGAGATACCAGCGATTGACCTCGACCGGATCAAGCCCCGCGATGAGGGCGAAATTCCCCGTGATCATCAGGCGCTGGATGTGATGCGCATAGGCGTGATCGCGCGTCTGCCCCACGGCTTGCGACATGCAGCGCATGGAGGTTTCCGCGCCCCAATAGAAGGCCGGCAAGGGGCGCTTGGCCGAAAGTGCGTTGCCTTTCGCATAGCCCGGCATCAACAGCCAATAGAGACCGCGCACATATTCACGCCAGCCAATGATCTGACGAATAAAGCCTTCGACGGCATTGAGCGGCGCCTTGCCATCGCGCCATGCCTGTTCCGCCGCGCGGCAAATCGCCAGGGGATCAAGCAGCCCGATATTGAGGCTGGTGGAAATCAGCGAATGAAACAGAAAAGGCTGCCCGGCGGCCATGGCATCCTGGTAATCGCCGAATTGCGGCAGCCGATCCCGGATGAAGGCTGCCAGTGCGGCTTCGGCATCGCGCGCCGTGACGGGCCAGGCGAAGCCTTCGCCATTACCAAAATGCGCGCCGAAACGCTCAGCGACCAGCGCCATGACATCGCGCGTGATCTCATCGGGCGCAAAGCGCGGCGGGGCAGGTGGTATCACGCCTTTCGGCAGGGCCGCGCGGTTTTCGGCATCGTAATTCCAGGCGCCGCCGGCGGGTTCATCGCCTTCCATCAGCAGGCCGGTTGCGCGGCGCATTTCCCGATAGAAAAACTCCATCCGGTATTGCTTGCGCCCCTTGGCCCAGGCGCGAAAGCGCGGCAGGTCGCAGATGAAGCGATGATCGGGGCGGATTTCGACCGGCAGGCCGAGGGATTTTTCCCAAGCCTGCATATCCTGCAAGACGCGCCATTCGCCGGGATGGGTTGCGATCACACGTTCTGGACGATGCCGGGCGACCGCGCGCGCCACCTCGCCCGCAAAGCTTTGCGTATTCGCTGTGTCATCCAGGCGGATGTAATCCACATCCACGCCGCGCGCTTCCAAGGCGCGGGCGAAATGGCGCATGGCGGACAGGATCAGGATGATCTTTTGCGGGTGATGCGGGACATAGGTGCATTCACCCATCACCTCCATCAGCAGCACCTTGTCGCGCTTGGGGTCGAGCCCTTCCAAGGCGGAAAGCCCGGGCGTCAATTGATCGCCCAGCACAAGGCGTAGCGCGCCTGTTTTGCTCATCCCATGGGCTCATAGGTCACAGCGCTGCCATCCTCGCCCTTGGTGGAGAGCGCCACCCAGCGCGCTTCGGCATCATAGCGTGCCACGGCCTCAACCTCGCCATTCAGGCTGAATTGCGCGCCGCCGCCCGATATCGCGCTGCGTGAAGGCGCAGTCATGAGCAGCTTGCCATTGATCGGGCGGATCAGCGGGCGCGCAAAATGCGCCGCATTCCACCAGGTCAGCGGCGCGGCATTGGGGGGCAGGCGCTGCGCGCCTTCCGGGCCTTGCGAGACCAGCAAATTGCCTTCGGCGATCACGCGCGCTTCGGTCACCGTGCCATTGCGATCATGGCGCGATGTCAGGCGCAGCAGCCGTTCACCCTGCCATTCCTCCGTGATGTCATGACGCAGGCGAAACACGGTGAAGCCGGCGAGCTTCACCTGCAAGGCAATTTCGGTCTGCACGGAAAGCTTGGCGGCATTGCCCGTAAGCCGCACCTGATGCGTGCCGATTTCCTTGCCGTCGCGCAGCACGCGAAACCGTGCCGGGCCGGGGGCAGCAAGCACTGCCATGGGCAGCAAACCGGGCAGCAGCAGGAACGCACGACGCAGCATCATCCGCGGCTCCGCACCGTGGAACGGCCGCCATCCACGGCCATGATCTGGCCGGTGATCCAGCCCGCCTGATCCGATAGCAGAAAATCAGCCAGTGCGGCGGCATCCTCGCCCTCTCCCAACCTTGGGATTGGGTGTTGTTTGGCGATGGCATCAGCCATTTGTGCATTGGCCAGCAAGGGTGCCGCCATGCTGCTGCGCGTGAGTGATGGCGCGATGCAATTGATGCGAATGGAAGGCGCCAATTCAGCGGCGAGTGCGACCGTGAGGCCCTCCACCGCGCCCTTGGCCGCCGCTATGGCGGCGTGATTGGTGAAGCCCGCGCGTGCGGCGATGGAAGAAAACAGCACCACCGAACCTCGGCCTGCCGTAAGCGCATCCTGCGCGGCCTGGATGGCAAATAGCGCCCCAAGCGCATTCAGCCGGAAGGCGCCGAGCATATCTGCTTCCGTCACGCGCTTGAGCGGCTTCAGCGCAATGGAACCGACGCAATAGGCCAAGCCCGCCAAGGGCGTGCCGGCAGTGGCCACCGCGCTCCGCAAGGCTGCCGCGTCTTCCACATCGGCGGGCATGGTGATGCTGCCGGGGATGTCGGCGGCAAGGGCAGCAAGCCGCCCGGCATCGCGCGCCACCAGTACGGGGCGCTGCCCCCGCGCCGCCACGCGCCGTGCCAAAGCTGCCCCTACCGCCCCGGTTGCGCCCAAGATCAGAATAGTCCCTTGCGTCATGCTGCCCTCCGCTATCCTGACACCAAATGGTCATGCGCCGCCAAAGCGGGAGGGGCGCGACAAGCCGCGCGCGCCGTGCCAGTATGTGTGGCGATGCGTCAACTCCTGCTGCTGCGCCATGCCAAATCCGCCTGGGATGACCCGGCCTTGGCGGATCATGCCCGGCCCTTGAACGGGCGGGGAAGGCGCGCGGCGGCGGCGATGGCCAATGCGATGCGCGGGCTTGGGCTATCGCCCGATGTGGTGCTGGTATCTTCCGCACGGCGCACGCTGCAAACGCTCGAAGCGCTTTTGCCCCTGCCCGATAGCCCGATCATTGAACCGATGGATGAGCTTTACCTGGCATCCTGGCAAAACCTTCTCGCGTTGCTGCACCGCGTACCGGAAACTGCGCGGAGTGTGCTGCTGATCGGCCATAATCCTGGCCTGCATGACCTGGCTTTGGCGCTGACCGGGGCTGCTTCCATGGCGCGGAGCCCGGATGCGCGCCGCATGGCCGAAGCCTTTCCCACGGCGGCGCTGGCGGAATTCAGCGTCTCCAGCCCCTGGCCAGCCCTTACCGAAGGTGGCGGGCGCCTGGTGCGCTTCATGATCCCGGCCGATTTGCCGGAAATGGCCGAATGACCCCCGAAGGCCGAGAGGGAGGGGGCGAGGTCGCAGCACCCGCCCCTGAACCGCCGCTACATCTGGAATTCGTTCTGCCGGTCGCTGAAGCGGCGCGGCTGGCGCGCTTTCCCATCCTGGCCGCGCTGCGCCAGGGCCGTATCAGCACCAGTGCCGAAGAACTGCGCTGGCTGGATACGCCAAGCGGCGCCTTGGCGGCTGAGGGTAGGCTGGTTGAGGCACCAAAGCGCGGGCCAAGGCGGCTGATTGCCTTGGCGCCGGCGGTCGAGGCGCCCTGGCATCCGGGCCAATTATTACCCCCGGTGGCGCTTCTCGCCCCGCATGAAACCCCCGCAGCGGCTGAGGGCGCGGCGCTCATGCCGCTCGCAGCCTTTACCGGCAAAAGGCGCAGCCAACGCCTGCTGATCGGCGATGCGGTGGTGGCGCTGCAGTTGATCCAGGGGAATTTGCGCACGGTGGCGGCGGAGCGCGAGGTAGCGCGCGTGCTGCTCTCCGGCCCCGCGCCTGCAGTGCTGGATGTGGCCCGGCGCCTTGCCGCTGCGCTGCCCTTGCTGCTGCCAAGCCAGAGCCTGGGCGCCGAGGCGATCAGCCTGGCCACCGGGCAGGTGCCGCCCCCGCGCCGGCATGGCGCGCCGGATACGTCCGAAGCGGTCAGTGCTGAGACCTGTTTCACGATGGCGATCGGGCATTTGCTGGAAGTGGCGCTACAGACTGCACCCATCGCGCGGGCCGGGCTTGAGAGTGAAGGCGTGCACCAGCTGCGCGTGGCGCTGAGGCGCTTGCGCTCGCTGCTCAAGGTGTTTCGCCCCATCACCGGCTGCAAACAGGGCCGCGCTCTGGATGGCGCTTTGAAGGAAATGCTCGGGCTTTTGGGGCCGGCGCGGGATTGGGATGTGTTTCTGGCCGGGATCGGCGCCGATATGGCGGCGCTTCTGCCTGAAGATAGGCGCCTGAAATCCCTGCTGCGCGCCGCTGAAGCCAAGCGCCAAGCCGCCTATGCCGTGCTGGCCGAAGCGCTGGATGGGCCGGGCTGGCGGGCGGCGGTGATCTCTGGCTTGGCCTTCCTGCTGGAAAAACCCTGGCGCGCAGGGGCGGGCGATGAACGCCTTGGCCTGCTGGACGCTCAGCCGCAGGATTTCGCCGCGCTGGTTTTGGACAAGCGCTGGCAAAAGCTGCTTGAGGCCGGGTCTGAGATCGAAACCCTGCCGCCAGAGGCACTGCATGAGCTTCGCCTGGATGCCAAGCGCCTGCGCTACGCGGCCGAGGTCTTCGCGCCCGTTTTCCCCCGCAAGGCAGCACGGCGCTTTCAGCGGAGATTGGCCGCGCTTCAGGAAGAATTGGGGCGCAGCAATGACGCCGCCGTTGCGCGCAGCCTGGTGCAGAGCCTGGCGCGCGAGAAAGATGAGGGGCGCGCCTGGGCTATTGGCATGGCCGAAGGCTTGTGCCTTGCCCGTTCTGGCATGGACCGTCATGGTGTGCTGACGGCGTGGAAAAAATTATCAGCCAAAGAATCATTCTGGTCAGCGGATTAGGTCGCGCTCTTCGCGTTTTGCGTGAGTGTGACGCAAATTTTTTACATTTTTGGCAGTTGTAACATGGCGCAAAAATTGGTTAATCCTCACGCGTGCGTGAACCAAGACGTATCTTCAAAGGTCGGCAATTCAGCCCCCGCTTTGGCGGTTCTGGGCTCGGGATTGCTTGCGCTATTTTGGCCGCCTTTGTCCTTGGATTTGGCTTGCCTTCCAATCTGTTCGGCTCCGCCCCCGCGGATCGGCCCATCACGGCTGAGGCGTCGCAAATCCGTGTTTTTGATGGTGAGACCCTTGGTCTTGGGGACCGCATCATCCGCCTTTCCGGCATAGCAGCGCCCGCCCGTGGTGAAGCCTGTGGCAGTGATGTCGCGCGGGCCGATTGCGGCGCCGCGGCGGCGGCGCGGCTCGCGGCTTTGCTGCATGGTCAGGATGTGACCTGCCGGATTGAAGGGTATGACGGGTTTCGGCGCGGGCTTGGCCGCTGCATCGCCGGCGGGCGGGATTTGAATGCGGCCATGGTGGAACAGGGCTTTGCGCTGGCTTCCCTATCCGTATTGCGCCCCCTGGAAGTGGCGGCGCGAAATGGCCGCCAGGGGCTTTGGGCCGATGCCAGCCTGATGCCGGCCGAGTGGCGCCGGCGCTGATCAACCGTCTTTCGCGGCGCCTGGTCAGGGATTGCGGCGCCTTGCCCCCCTTCTTCAAGCCCGATTCATGCTTTGCCGTTAGGCTTCCGCCCAGGATCAGTGCTCGGGTTTGCCAAGCTGACCACTCCGCCCTTATCCTGCACCGCACCATGATTAAGCGCCCCCGCATCTGACGGCGGCGCATTGTTGTTGAGGAAGACGCGCATGACCACGAAGGCCCAAGGGTCCATTACCATCACGCTGGATGGCACCAATAAAAGCACGACCTTGCCGCTGCTGGGCGGCACGCTGGGGCCGCAGGTTGCGGATATCCGCAAGCTCTATGGCGATCTGGGTATTTTCACCTTCGATCCGGGCTATGGCGCCACCGCCTCCTGCGAGAGCACCATCACCTATATTGATGGCGATGCGGGCGTTTTGCTCTATCGTGGCTATCCCATTGACCAATTGGCGGAAAAATCCAGCTTTCTGGAAATTTCCTACCTGCTGCTGAATGGCGATCTGCCCAATGCCGCGCAGTATGAGGAATTCCGCAAGGGTGTGACCTATCACACCATGCTGCATGAACAGCTGCGCCGCTTCTTCGATGGCTTCCGCCGCGACGCCCACCCGATGGCGGTGATGTGCGGTGTGGTGGGCGCGCTGGCGGCCTTTTATCACGATAATCTGGATATCAATGATGCCCGCCAGCGCGAAATCGCGGCCTTCCGGCTGATCGCGAAAGTGCCGACCATTGCGGCCTGGGCCTATAAATATTCCATCGGCCAGCCCTTCATGTATCCGCGCAATGATCTGACCTATGCGGAAAATTTCCTGTATATGCTCAACGCCGTGCCGGCGGAGCCCTGGGTGAATAACCCGATCCTGGCGCGCGCCATGGACCGCATCATGATCCTGCATGCGGATCACGAACAGAATGCCTCCACCAGCACCGTGCGTCTGGCCGGTTCAACCGGCGCCAATCCCTTCGCCTGCATCGCGGCTGGTATCGCGGCACTTTGGGGCCCGGCGCATGGTGGCGCCAATGAAGCCGTGCTGAAGATGCTCGGCGAAATTGGGCATCCCAAGAATATTCCCGCCTTCATCAGCGAAGTGAAGGACAAGAACAGCCACACCAAGCTGATGGGCTTCGGCCACCGGGTCTATAAGAATTTCGATCCGCGCGCGAAGATCATGAAGGAAACCTGCCACGAAGTGCTGGCGGAACTCGGCATCAAGGACGAACCGCTGTTGGATATGGCAATGGAGATGGAACGCATCGCGCTTTCCGATGATTACTTCGTCAGCCGCAAGCTTTACCCGAATGTGGATTTCTATTCGGGCATCATCCTGAAGGCCATGGGCATTCCGACCCACATGTTCACCGTGCTGTTTGCCGTGGCGCGCACCGTGGGCTGGGTCAGCCAGTGGAAGGAATTGATCGAAGACCCGAGCCAGCGCATCGGCCGCCCGCGTCAGGTCTATTCCGGCGCGGCGGAACGCCCCTTTGTGCCGATGGCGCTTCGGCCCTGATCCCGGCCTTTCCCTTTTTTGGCTGGTGGAGGCTTTAACCCTCCGGCAGTACAAAACAACCCAATTCTTTAAGGCGTCCATGCAATTATACGTGTATGGACGCCGCCGAACAGATCAACCAGCAGCCTAAAATCAAGCTGAAATGGCCATCCCCAGCCAAGGGGGGCGGCCCGGCGTTAACCTTTCATTCATCTTTACAGCCTAAAAAAGAATCTATGATCAGTCTTAACAGCGTTGCAGCCATCTCTCAGGAAATTGCCGCGAATGCTGGCGTTACCCGGGTGCGTTCCCCGGTTCAGCCGGTGGATGCGCTGCGCGGCAATACCCAAGGCGGGCCTTCCCAGCGTTCGCTGGAAGCCGTGCCGCCTGAACCCGCCAAGCCGATGCCGCGCGGGTCGCTGCTCGACCTGCGGGTCTGATTTTCTTCCACAATTTGGTTTGATGGTGTGGCGCAGGCACTTGGCCTGTGGCGCTTATGCGCCCTTGAGCGCCGCCAATACGCCCTGCATGGCTGCCTGAAACATCTCCGGCGTCAGCCGCCGCGTTGAGGTGTTGTAGCGGCTGACATGATAGGAATCGGCCAGGATCAGCCCATCGGGCAGGCGGTGCCGTGCGCCATGGGCGAAGGCGAAGCGCGAAGCCGGAATGCCCTTGGCGCGGAGCAGCGCGTTATGCGCCACCACGCCAAGCGCCAAAACCACGCGCAAGCCGGGCATGGCGGCAAGCTCGGCCTTCAAAAAACCATTGCAGGCGCGGATTTCAGCGGGTAGCGGCAGGTTTTCCGGCGGCACGCAGCGCACCGCATTGGCGATGCGGCAGCCGGTAAGCTCCATCCCATCCTTGGGGTCCTCGCCATAGGCGCCGCGCGCCAGGCCATAGTCCAACAGCGTCCCGTAAAGCAGCTTGCCGGCATAATCGCCGGTGAAGGGGCGCCCGGTGCGGTTGGCCCCCCTCACCCCTGGGGCCAAGCCAAGCACCAACAGCGGCGCCGCGCGCGGCCCCCAAGATGGCACGGGCGCGTTATGCCAGCCCGGTTCCTTGGCGCGATTGGCGGTGCGGTATTCGGCAAGCCTTGGGCATAGCGCGCAATCGCGTCCTGGTGCAGCCGTTTCGCTCATTCAGGCTCGATATCCGGCGCCTCACCATAGGGATCGGCGGGGGTGGCGCGGCTAGGCCTGGCCGGGGCGGCAGCAGGCGGCGCCGGGGCGGGGCGCGGGGCGCGGGCTTCTGGCGGCGGGCGGCGGGCGATCTCCGGTCCGATATCGGCCAATTCCAGAAAGCCATCGGCTTGCCGGCGCAATTCATCGGCGATCATGGGCGGTTGGCTTTCCATGGTGGACACCACCGTGACCTTCACGCCCTGGCGCTGCACCGCTTCCACCACGCGGCGGAAATCGCCATCGCCGGAAACCAGCACCGCATGATCCAGATGCGGGGCCAATTCCATCATATCCACCGCCAATTCGATATCCATATTGCCCTTGATCCGGCGCCGCCCGGTCGGGTCCGCCTGTTCCTTGGCGGGCTTGGTGACCACGCGCCAGCCATTATAGGCGAGCCAATCGGTCAGCGGGCGCAGGGGGGAGTAATCCTCGGTCTCGATCAAAGCGGTGTAGTAGCAGGCGCGCACCAGATAGGTGGAACCGCCAAAAAA
>JBIIIE010000284.1:0-4086 GCA_044235135.1 Roseomonas sp.
GGTGCAGGCGCGGCCTGATGGGCATACGATTCTGATGGGCTCGATCTCCTTCCTCACGGCGCCGCTCACGGCTGACCCCATGCCTTATGATCCGGTGGCGCAGCTGCGCGTGATCAGCCTGATTTCCACCTCGCCCTATGTGCTGATTGTGCGCGCCGATAGCCCGGCCCGCGATATCGCGGGCTTCCATGCCTGGACGCGGGAGCGTGGCAATAAGTTGAATTACGGTTCTTCGGGCAGCGGCACGCCGCTCCATCTGGGCGGAGAGCTCTATAAGCTGATGATGGGCGTGGATCTGACGCATGTCGCCTATCGCGGCAGCGGCCCGGCGATTACCGCGCTGATCGCCGGCGAGGTGGATATGGTCTTTGCCGATGTGCCTGGCGCTTCCGGCCAGATCAGGGCCGGCACGGTGCGCCCGCTGGCGACCATGGTGCGCGAACGGATCAAACAATTACCGGATGTGCCTACCATGGCGGAAAGCGATCCGCGCTTGAAGGATTACGATGTCTATACCTGGGCGATGCTGGTGGCGCCGAAAGCAACACCTGATCGCGCTGTCAATCGCCTGCATGAAGTCGCCATCGCCGCCGCGCGTCAGCCCGATATCATGAAGCGCTTTGAGGAGATGGGGTTTGATTATGTCGGCTCATCGCCCGCTGATGGCGACAAGCGGCTTGAAGCGGAACGCGACAAATGGCGCGATGTGATCAAGCGCGCCAATATCAAGGTGGATTTATAATCAGCTACCCTCACCCCGCCCGCAGCCCCGCGCGTTCCGCCGCCGTGCGGGTCCAGGCCGTCTCGCGCTGCAGAAAGGCAGCAAAGCCAGCCGGCGTTGCCTCGGTAGTGCTCGCCATCAGGCTGCCCATGCCTTCCAGCCGAGACCGCACAGCCGGGTCAGCAACCGCGGCGGCCACCGCTTCGCCCAGCGCCTTGGCCGCGACATCGGGCAGGCCCGTTGGCGCCACAACACCGACAAAAGCCGCGGCCTGATAGCCGGCAACGCCGGCCTCGGTCGCGGTTGGCAATTCGGGGGCTTGCGGCAGCCGATCCGCCGCCGCTACCGCCAAAATCCGCACCGCCCCTTCGCGATGCAGCGGCAGGGCTGTGGAGATTTCCGTAATGGCGCCGGATAAGGTGCCGGACACAAGATCAGGCGTCAGCGCCCCGCCGCTGCCATAGGGAATATGCGTAATGCCTGCCCCGGTTGCCGCGTTGAACATCTCAAGCGAAAGATGCGCTGCGCTGGCAATGCCCGAAGACCCGAAGCCAAGCTTACCCGGATTGGCCTTTGAATGCGCGACAAGCTCCGCGATGGATTGCACCGGCAGGCTGCGATGCACGGCAATCACCATGGGCGTGCGCACAAAAAGCCCAATCGGCATGAAGTCGCGCAGCGGATCATAGCCAGGATTGGCTTGCACGGTGGGGTTTATGGTCAGCGGCCCATTTGAACCGAGCAGAATGGTGTATCCATCTGGCCGCATGCGGGCCACCTGCTGCGCGGCGACACTCCCACCCGCCCCCGCGCGATTGTCCACCACAACAGGTTGGCCAAGCTTGGCCGACATTGCAGGCGCACAGGCGCGCGCCGTCAGGTCCGCATTGCCGCCAGGTGCGAAAGGCACGATCAGGCGGATGGGCTTATCGGGGAAGGCCGCCTGCGCGCGAAGCGGCGCGGTTAGCATTGGCGTTGCGGCCAGGGCAGTCAGCATCGCGCGGCGCGTTGAGGTGAAGGTCATTTTTTCTGTCCGTTTCCCGATAATGGCCGCAAGCTTGCTGCGCCCGGACCGGGCCCGCAAGCCCCCGCGTTGGAGGTTTTGGCGCGGCTTGGTAACAGCGGGGGCGAAGCGCCTTAGGCGCGAATGAACGCTGCAACCTTGTCACTGCGCCGCAAGGCCAGAAGATCAGCTTCATCCGGCAATTGCGGCCGGTCGCGTTCGGTTGCCACCACGCATAAAAAGCCAAGCGGCGCATCTTCCGCGGCACGGAATTGGTGCCATTGCATGGGGCGGATTTCCACCAAATCATGCTCGGCGATATCCGTGATGGTATCGCCAACAAGGCAGGCACCGCGGCCACGCAGGATCATGACGTAATGGATGTGCTGATGGCGTTCCAGCGTGGAATGGCCACCGGGCGCCACTTCAAAATAGCGCCATTGCGCGGGCAGGGATTCCTCACCTTCAAACAGAACCTGGCGCGTGACATCCTTGTAGGGGCCGCCTTCCTTGTAGGACAGGAGGGGCACGTTTTCCCAGCCGAAGGCATTGAAGCGTCGCACGGTCATTCGGCGGCCTTTCCGGTGGCAATGGCGTTTTCGATCGCACCGATGAAGGCGCGCGCGCCAAGTTCAGGATCGGGCGAATGGCGCATCAGCGCACCGCCAATCAGGAAAATGGCGTCATGGCCAAAGGCCGTCACCATGCTGTCAATGCGTTCAATCGTCATGCCACCTGCCGGGGAGGGGAAACCGGGCTTCACATCACCCAAGGGTTCCTGCATTGCAATGGCCAGATCGCGGCATTCCGGTTCCGTGAAGGTGAAGCGCCCTCCGGCATTGGGAAAGACCGAGATATCCGCGCCAAAAACACGAAATAACCGCCCCAGCAGCATGGCCGGCGTCATGCCATGTTCAGGGTCATGGAAATGCGTGCCGGAAAAGCTGGGATGCGCCATCACCGCAAGCCCGTATTTGCGCGCCAAATGAAAGCCCGTATCCGGCCCGATCAGGAAAGGCGCAATCAGCGCGCCGGCACAGCCCTCGGCAGCCGCGAAGGCCATCTGGTCTTCGATCTGATCAAACCGCCCTGAGACCATGGGAAAATAGAGCGTCTTGCGCCCGGTCCTGGCATTGGCGCTGCGGATTGCCTCCTGCAACCGTGCCACCCTTTCCTTGAAGGGGTGGAAGGGCTGGTCCATCAACCCGTGATCATCCTTGATCACATCAAGCCCGCCCAGCGCATAACCCCCGGCAAGCCGCGCCAATTCCGGCACGGAAAGCCCAAGCGGCTTGATCGCGGTGGCGGCCAAGGGGCGGCCAAAAACGCCGAGTGTTTCGCGCAAGCCCGCCACCCCAAAGCCCGGCCCGCCAAAGGCGCGCAGCTGATCGGGCGTCAGGCGGATATCAATGATCCGAATACCGCGCCTGATCGAGATATTGCCGAAGACGACATTCAGCAGATTGGGGATGGAATCATTCACGATATCGGCGCGGTAGCTGATCTCCACATCGAAGGCGTGGGATGGGGGCGCGCAGGGCGTGATGGCTTCCACCTGGCCGACGATCCCAGCCTCCCAGATCGGCCCTGGCACGCAATCGGCTGGGATTTCCACTGTTTCTTCAAGGCAGATATCCTTGGCATGGGCTTCTATCGGCCGGGAATCATCCAGGGTGATGCGATAGAGAATATGAAACCGCGCCGCGCCCATTAAATCCTGAAACCTCTCCTACCCAGGCAACGGGCAGCCAAGCCCCCATGCACCGGCACAGCGTTTATGGGTGACAATCCGATGATCGCCAAGGTCTGCTCCGGGCTATTGGAGGGGATGGAGGGCTTGCCGGCGCCTTGCCGGTCAGGCCTCAGAGCCACCCTGGCGAAGCCAAGCGGCCATAAACCCTTTTTCCCCCAAAACCTTGACCCCGCCGATTTCAAGCCTGCGCGAAATGCTTTATCCACGGCGCTCACAGCGGCACCGGAGGTTCAACCCATGGCGGAAATCTATTTCTTTGAAGACCTGACGGTGGGGCTGACCGCCAAATTCTCCAAAACCATCACGGAAGCCGATATCGTGCTGTTCGCCGCCGTCACCGGCGATACCAACCCCATGCATCTGGATGCGGAATATGCTGCGACCTCCATCTTCAAGGAACGCATCGCGCATGGCATGCTGGCGGCGGGGCTGATCACCAAGGTGCTGGGCACGCAGCTTCCCGGGCCGGGCACCATTTATATGTCCCAGACGCTGAAGTTTCGCGCCCCGGTGAAGATTGGGGAGACGGTCACCGCCATTGTGGAGGTCGCGGCGCTCCACCCCGAAAAACACCGCGCGACGCTGAAAACCGTCTGTCTGGTCAAGGGT
>JBIIIE010000034.1:0-14257 GCA_044235135.1 Roseomonas sp.
GGCCGAAGCCGGCAGCCCGCCAGAAGCCGAGGGTGCATTCGCCGCCATGCTGGCCGCACGCCGCCTGATGCCGGCGGTATCATCACTCGCGCATTTCGCGCATTGGATCACGCCGGTGGAAGTGCCGAAGCGCTTTGATACGCATTTCTTTCTGGCCGCCGCGCCGGAAGATCAGGCCGCGCTGCATGACGGCCAGGAAACGGTGGATAGTGTCTGGATCAGGCCCGCCGATGCGCTGGCGGAAGGCATTGCCGGCACGAAGAAACTTGTGTTCCCAACACGCATGAACCTGACCAAGCTCGCCCGGCATGACAGTGTGGCGGAAGCCTTTGCCGCGGCGCGCGCCACACCCGTGGTCACCGTATTGCCGGAACAGATTGCCATGACCCCTGAAGGGCGCATCCTGCGCCTGCCTCGTGCAGCCGATTATGGCGGCGAGGATTTCCTGGCGGGCGACCCGCCTTCCATGTGATGGAGAAGCCACCCATGCTGCCTCGCCGCCTTCGCTTCGGCATCTTCCTGGCCCCGTTTCATCGCGTGGGCGATAATCCAACCCTTGGCCTCACGCGCGATCTGGAACTGATCGAATGGCTGGATCATCTGGGCTTTGATGAGGCCTGGATTGGTGAGCATCATTCCGCCGGCTGGGAAACCATCGCGAGCCCGGAAATCATGATTGCGGCGGCGGCAGAACGCACCAAGCACATCAAGCTTGGGTCAGGCGTGACCAGCCTGCCTTATCACCATCCGCTTTTGGTGGCGCAGCGCTTTGTGCAGTTGGATCACATGACACGTGGGCGCGTGATGCTGGGCTGCGGGCCGGGCGCGCTGGTATCTGACGCGTATATGATGGGCATTGATGCCGCGCATCAGCGCCGGCGCATGGATGAATCGCTCAATGCCATCACCCGGCTTTTGGCCTGCGAAGAACCGGTAACGATGGAAACCGATTGGTTCACCTTGCGGGAAGCGCGGCTGCATCTCGCACCTTATTCCGAACCGCGCTTCCCGATTTCGGTTGCGTCTTCGACGACGCCTTCGGGCGCGCTGGCGGCGGCGAAATACGGGCTTGGTTTGCTCTCGCTCGGCGCGGGCTTGCCGGGCGGGCCGAAATCCCTCGCTGAGCAATGGCAGATGGCGGAAGCGGAAGCCGCCAAGCATGGCCAGAAGATGGAGAGGCGCAATTGGCGCCTGGTGATCAATCTGCATTGCGCCGAGGATGATGAACGCGCGCTGCGTGATGTGCGCCATGGTGAGGCTTTGGAGACACTCACCTATTTCAGCGAAACCCTGGGCCGGCCACCGATGCGTTCCGAAGACCCGCTGCGCGATGGCTTGGCAATGGGCTCAACCCTGGTGGGATCACCGGAGACGGTGGCGGCAGGGATTGAACGGCTGCTTGGCTTCACCAATGGCGGGGCAGGGGGTGTCCTGTTCCGTGCCCATGAATGGGCGGACCGCGAAGCGACGATGCGGTCCTTTGAGCTTTTCGCGCGCTGGGTGATGCCGCGCTTCCAGGGATCGCTCGTGATGCCGCAGCAATCGCGCGATTGGGTCAGCGAAAATCGCGAATCCATCTTCGCACCCAATATGGCGGCGCTGAAGCAGGCCTTCCGCGATGCCGGGCAGGAGGCGCCGGAGATGTCGCGGATGAAACTGCATACCGGCAAGGTTGAAGTGCCGCAGGTTTGAAGCCCATGATCACGCGGCGTGGCTTGGCAGCGGCAGCCCTGGTGCCGCTTGCCACGCCAGTGGCGGCGCAGGGGCGCGCGATCAGCCGTATCGCCTTCGGAACCTGCGCCGATGAAAAGCAGCCGCAGCCGATCTGGCGCGCGGTGCGTGCCTGGCAGCCGGAATTCTTCATCTTCGCCGGCGATAATGTTTATGGCGGGGTGCGGCGGCATGATCTGGCCGAATTGCAGGAAGCCTATGCAAGGGCGCTGCACCATCAGGAATTCATGGGTTTCATTGCGGCGCAACCGCATCATGCTGCAATTTGGGATGATCATGATTTCGGCGTGAATGATGGCGGTGTTGAAAACCCGTTCAAGCAGGAAGCGAAGGACGCGTTTCTGGAATTTTGGCGCGTGCCGGCGGATGATGTGCGGCGCCGGCGCGATGGGATTTACCATCATCTGACCCTCGGCCCGGCGGGGCAGCGTGTGCAGATCATTCTGCTGGATACGCGCTGGTTCCGTTCGCCGCTGCGCATCACCGATGCACGCGGCGCGCCGGGGCGGGAACGCTATCTGCCCGATGATGATCCTGCCAAGACCATGCTGGGGGAAGCGCAATGGGCGTGGCTTGCTGCCTGTTTGCAAGAACCGGCGGAGCTGCGCCTGATTGTTTCATCCATCCAGGTCGTGGCGGAAGGCCATGGCTGGGAAAGATGGGGCAATTTTCCGCGTGAACGGCAGCGGCTTTATGATCTGATCGCCAGCACCGGGGCGCGCGGCGTGGTGTTTCTATCCGGTGATCGGCATATCGGCGCGCTCTATCGCGAAAGCCAGGGCACGCCCTATCCGCTGACGGAAATCACCTCAAGCGGGATCAATCGCCAATTCGTCAATGCCCGCGAACAAGGCCCCAATCGCCTGGGTGAGCTTTACCCGCGCGTGAATTTCGGCACGGTGGAGATTGATTGGCAGAAACGGCATGTCACGCTGGCGCTGCGTGATGAGGATGGCGCGATCCAGCGCAATGTTGCGCTTGCGCTGGATGCATTGCGGCCTTCCTGACTTCAGTTGATGCGGAGATTAAGGCGACGGATCACAGCGCCTTCTTCTTCGATGATTTTTGCCACCGAAGCGCGGTAATCTTCGCTGTTCTTGTAGATCAGCGGCATGTCGAAGCGTTCCAGTGCGGTGGTGTGCACCGGATCATAGAGCGCCTGCTTGAAGCCATCATGCAGCACCTTGACGATGCCGGGATCAACGCCCTTGGGCGCCGCAATGCCATAGGGCGAGGTGGAGACAATATTGATGCCGCTTTCCACCAGCGTCGGCGCATCCGGGTAGCGCTTGGCGCGTGTCTCACCCCAGGTGCAGAGCAAGCGGAACTGCCCACCATCCACCAATGGCGCCCAGGAGGTTGAATCAACCATCGCCTGGGTCTGCCCGCTCAACAGCGATTGCGCATTATCGGCGCCGCCCCTGAAGGGCACATGCAGAAATTCAATGCCGCGTTCGAGTGCGATGCGTTCCATGGTGATATGCAGCGTGGTGCCAACACCGGGGGACCCGTAAGCGACCTTGCCCGGATTGGCCTTGGCATAGGCCAGGAATTCTTCCCAGGTTTTCCAAGGGCTATCGGCCTTCACCACCACGCCGAACAGATAGCCGGTCAGGTGGATGATATAGGTGAAATCCTTCATCGGATCCCAGGTTGGGCGGCTTGACATCATCGGAAAGCGAAAGACGGTGATGGGCAATTGGCCGACCAGATAGCCATCGCCGCGCTGTTCCTGCGCCATGGTGGCTGCCGCAAGCGTGCCACTGGCACCGCCGCGATTTTCGATGATGACCTGCTGGCCAAGATAGCGCGAACCTGCCTCGGCCAAGGCGCGCAATTGCCCATCAGTGGAACCGCCTGGCGGCCAGGGAACAATCAAGCGAATGGGGCGATTGGGAAAGCCCGATTGGGCAATGGCGGGCGTTGCAAGCAGCCCGGCGGCGGCGGTGAGCGCAGTGCGCCGTGTGAGTTTCATGTCTTCCTCCCGGTTGCTGCGCGGTGCTGGATTTGTCCGCGCTAGGTGTGAGTAAACCTATCATAGACTCATGCTGCAATGCCATGGCCTCGCTTAGGCGATCAAATGACCTGCCTCTGCCCAACACGCCGCGCGCGTGTCCGTAACGCGCTGGCTTATGGCGGAAATCGCCGCACGGTCCTCAGCCAGCTTGGCACGACGGTTCGCCAATAGCGCAGCCATGGCATCAGGTGCGGGGCCGCCTTGCAGGCTGCGCCCGCGCAAATTCTCCGCCGGATCAAGCGCGGCGCGGAGTTTCTCAGCCGGAATATGCAAGGCTTTGCCGAACAGCAATCCCGCCGCTGCATCCAGGGCAGCGCTTGAAATACTCTCCGCCGTGCGGCCTTCCGTCAGCGCATCGCGCACGACAATCGCAACAATGTTATGCGCCATGCGGAAACTGAGCCCGGTTTCGCGCACGATCACATCCGCCAATTCGGTGGCCGAGCCAAACCCCTCCCGCGCTGCCTGTTCCATGCGCGTTTCATTCAGGCTGAGGCCCTGCATCACTTCCTGAAACAAGGCCAGGATGCGCCGGCTGCGCAGCGCGGCATCCAAGACAGGTTCATTGACGGCGGTGACGGCATCATTCACATCGGCGAAGGCAGTGTTCTTGGTGCAGGCCATCGCCGCGTGATGCGCGCCCTGCACCATGGCTGCCGCGGCCTTCAGATGTTCCAGCGCCACAGGATTCTTCTTCTGAGGCATGATGCTGGATACGGCCGAATGGCGGTCCGCCAATTCAACAAAACCATATTCCCAACTGCTCCAGTTTTGCAGATCGGTCGCGAGGCGTGAGAGCAGCGTCATCATCACGGCCATGGCGGAAGCGGCTTCCAGCGCATCATCGCGCGAAGATACGGCGTCATAAGCCAGTTCCATCGGTGCCGCGAAACCAAGCGCGCTTGCAACCCAGGCACGATCAAGCGGGAAGGCGGTGGTGGAAAGCGCGCCCGCACCCAAGGGGCACAGATCACAATGCGCCAATGCGCCGATCAGCCTTTGATGATCCCGCGCCAGCGCATCCGCCGCCGAGGCCAACCAATAGCCAAAGGTGATGGGCTGCGCATGCTGCCCATGCGTATAGCCAGGCATGATGGTGGCGATGTGTGCCTCAGCGCGCGCCAGGATTGTTTCCCGCAAATCGGCAAGCAGCCCCAGAACCGCCAGCAATTCCGTGCGCAAGGCCATGCGCCAGGTGGTGGCGTTCAGATCATTCCGGCTGCGTCCGGTATGCAGCCGCCCGCCAATATCCGGGCCGAGTTTTTGAATGATGCGTTTTTCGACATAGGAATAAAGATCTTCCTGCCGGTAATCCACCGGCACCCCATCCGGCCCGGCTTCGGCCATGCTGAGGATTTCCGGTAGGATTTGCGCCATGGCATGACGCGCAATGATGCCTTGGCGTTCCAGCATCAGCCCATGCGCCAGATGCACCCACATTTCATGTTGAAAGACATAATGCTGCGCGCGGGCAACCGATCCTCGGTAATAGCTTTCGACCAGCAATGGCGAAGGCGGTTCCTTCACCCTTTCGCGTAAATTCACCGCCTTCGTCATCTTCAACCTCTCTCAGGGACGTTGATTGCTGAGCACCACCGTGCCGGAAGCAGAGAACATGCCGCCCACGCCATGCGCCACGCTGATTTTCACATTGGGCACTTGCGCCGGCGCGGTGCCGCGCACCTGGCGCACGCTTTCCTGCAGGGCGAACATGCCATACATGCCGGTATGGGTGTAAGAAAGCCCGCCACCATTGGTATTGATCGGAAGCCTCCCACCCGGCGCCGAATTGCGTTCCCAGATGAAGTCCTTCGCCTCGCCCCGCTTGACGAAGCCAAGATCTTCCAGCCCATACATGGGCAGATGCGCGAAGGCGTCATAGATCATCAAATGATCGACATCGGCGTGCTTGATGCCGGCCATGCGGAAGGCTTCCGGCCCCGCCACGCGGAAGGCGCGTGAGGAGGTGAAATCCTCCATCTGGCTGACCATGGTGGTTTCCACGCTTTCGCCGCTGCCCAGGATATAGCAAGGCTTGGTCGGGAAATCCTTGGCGCGATCGGAAGATGTCAGGATCAGCGCGCCGCCGCCATCCGTCACCAGGCAGCATTGCAGCAGCCGGAAGGGATAGGCGATCATTTTGCTGTTCAGCACATCGTCAATCGTGATCGGGTCCTTGAAGGCCGCGCGAGGATTCTTGGCCGCCCATTCGCGCTGCACCACGGCAACCTGCGCCATTTGTTCATGCGTGACGCCATAGGTTTTCATGTAGCGCAGCACGGGAATCGGGAAGAGAGTCGGCGGACCCATGGGACCAAACGGCGCTTCGAATTGGCCATTCAGGCTTTGCGGTTCTGGCGGGCGCGGCGTGCCATTGACGCGCGATTTGCCGCTTTCACCATGCGTGATCAACACGGTCTTGCAATAGCCGGCATGAATGGCCGCCGCCGCATGGCGCACATGCAGCATGAAGGAACAGCCGCCCACACCTGTGCCATCCACCCATTTCGGTGTGATGCCAAGGTAATGCGCAATCTGTTGCGGCATCATGGGGCCAACACAGGCCACGCCATCAATATCGCCGGGCTTCAAGCCTGCATCTGCCATGGCATTCAGCGCCGCATCCGCATGGAGCATGATTTGCGCCATATCGGGGACAGTGCCGATGCGCGTGCTTTCCGCCGCGCCAACAATGGCGATTTCACCGGGAGTTATCATGGCTCAAGCCTCCTGCGCGGGGCGGAAAAGGGGCAGGGTGATGTCATCATCCATCTTGGTCGGCGCCAATTCCAACTTCATATCCAGGACCAAGGCTTCCGGCGTTTGTGGGCATTCAACAATATTCGTCATCATGCGCGGCCCTTCTTCCAGTTCGACAACCGCAATCGCGTAAGGCGGCTTGAAGCCAGGCACCGGGCGATGATGGATCACATAGGAATGCAGCGTGCCGCGCCCTGATGCTTCGAAAACTTCCACATTGCGCGTGCCGGTATAGGGGCTGAAGGGGCGCGGCGGGAAATAGGGCTTGCCCGTATCGCCGCAGCGCTGGAGCAACAGCTTGCCCTGGCGCAGCCCCTCCCAGAAGTGGCGGGTTTCGGGTGTGGGTTCCGGCCGGGCGCGGCCTGGTTCAAGGCTCATGGCAGAGCTTCCTCCTGATATTGATCAAGCGATGTTCCTATGGCTTGACCGGCAGGGGAAGAGGGTAAATGCGCGCCCCGGAGCAAGTGGTGCGCTACAGTCCAGGCTAACGCCGCCGCAGCACCGCTTCACGCGCCAGCGCCATGACTGCCGCACGAGCAATCGCCTGATCTGGCATGCCGGTGGTTTTGGTTTGTCGCTCAGCTTCCAATAGGACCTCACCAGCCGAAGCCAATGCCGAAGCAGGCCAAAGTCGCAGCGCCCTTTCAAAAGCCGGGCGGCTTTTGAAAAACACAGGCGGGCGCAGGGAAGACAGCGCATCACCAGGGCTTGCACCCTTCGTCATGGCGAGCGCCGCCAGATGCAAGCGCTGCACATGCCTGAGCGCGGCGCGCACCACCTGCACGGCTGCTGCACCCTCGGCAAAGGCCTGATCCAAAGCGCGGTCCGCCAGCGCCGCATCACCCGCTGTGGCGGCAAGCAGCGCCTGGTCAAGATCAAGCGTTGAACCCTCAGCGATGCAGGCGATGGCATCTTCTTCCGTCACGCGTTTGGATGGGCCGACATAGAGCGCGAGTTTCTCCACTTCCTGGCGGATTTGCAGGCGGTTTTCACCAAGCCGCGCGGCCATCCAGGAAAGTGCGGCGCCATCCGCCGCCACGCCGCGTTCCTTCAATATGCGCCCGAGGCTCGCTTCAAGCTCCGCGCCTGTTTCGGGATAGCAGGCAATCACCGCCGCCGTGTCATTGGCGCGTTCCAAAGCGGGGCGGAGGCCCTTATTGCCGGCCAAAGCGCCGGCTTCGAGCAACACAACCCCAGGTCCAGGACCAGTCAGAGCAGCCTTGGCAGCATTCGCAAGGCCATCTGTGGCATCACGCACCCGCACCAGGCGTCGCCCGCCGGTGAGCGCGGGTTGCGCGGCCTCAGCGGCCAACAGCCCGGCATCGCGCGTTGCGGTATCACGCGGCACCTCTACCAAGCCGAAGGGATCATCGCCCACCACGGCGCGCGTGAGTTGATCCGCCCTTTCGCGCACCAGCCCCAGATCATCGCCATAAATCAGGACAACGCGCGTGCTGGCTGGTGGATCAGCCAGAAACCCCGCAATGCGCCGCGCATCAATCTTGGCCATGGTCAGGTGGGCGACGGGCCTTGCGTTGCCCTACGGAAATGCATGGCGAGGCTATCGACCACCTGCCGCGCCAATTGTTCGATCAATTGACGCTCCATGGTATCGCGCGCCACATCAGCGGCAAAGAACTGGTTTTCCGGAATATCATAGGCATCAAAGGCGCGTTCAGTGCCGCGCGTGATTTCGCGTGGCGGTGCTCCGGTATCGAAAAGGAACCAAGTGGCCGTTGCGCTGAAACGCACACGGCTTGGAAAGCCATCACGCCGAAAGCCCTGAAGCTCCAAGCCATAAGCCATCCCGACACGAAGATCATATCTCGCAGTGACAGCGCCGCGCCCCGCAGGGGCCAGGCCTTCTTCCAGGCGCCGGCGCATCAATTGCCCTTGTCTTTCGGTGATCAGCCCAACCTTGACGGCTGCAAGCGAAGCCGCGACTTGCGCATCTTCTTCAGTCCCACGCCGTGCATGCATGGGCCGAAAACCACACCCTGCCGCCAGCAGCGGCGCGGCCAGTGTGATGAGGGCGCGTCTAGATGACAAAATTCACCACCCGTCCCGGCACATGAATGCGATTTTTGATCGGCTTGTCGCCAATGGCGCGCTTGACGTTTTCTTCCGCCTCGGCGGCGGCGAAAATCTCAGCCTCGTTTGCACCCACCGGCACTTCGATGGTGGAACGGAGTTTGCCCAGCACCTGCACGGCAAGGGTGATGCTTTCCGCAACCAGCAGCGCGGCATCCGGTTCCGGCCAAGGGAGTTCCGCCACCAGCGCCTTGTCATTGGGCCGCAACAAAGACCAAACTTCTTCGGCCAAATGCGGCATCATCGGCGCGGAAAGTCGTGCGAGCATCTCAAGCGCCTCGCGCCGCGCGCCGCCCGGGGCATCCTTCGCCGCTTCAATGGCATTGGCGAATTCATAAAGCCGCGCAACGGCGACATTGAAGGCGAAGGTCTCCAAAGCCTCGGTCACGGTGGCGATGGCGCGATGCGTCGCGCGCCGCAACGCCTTGCCGGTTTCCTCGGGCGCCGTGCCTGCGGGCGGCAGGCCGGGCAGTGCGGCTTCCACAATGCGAAATACGCGCTGCGTGAAGCGATAAGCACCAGCCACACCGGATTCCGTCCATTCCATATCGCGTTCGGGCGGATTGTCGGAAAGGATGAACCAGCGCGCGGTATCGGCGCCGTATTTCGCGATGATGGCACCCGGGTCCACCGTATTGCGCTTGGATTTGGACATGGCCTCAACCCGGCCAATCGTCACTGCCTCGGTGCTGCCCTTCACGGTGGCGCTGCGCGTGCCATCGGCGCTGACAGCGAAGTCTACTTCCTCAGGGTAAAGCCAGCGGCCATCGGCGCCCTTGTAGCTTTCATGCTGCACCATGCCTTGCGTGAAAAGCCCGGCAAAGGGTTCATCTACGGAAAGATGCCCCGCTTCCTTCATGGCGCGGGAGAAGAAGCGCGAATAGAGCAAATGCAAAATCGCATGCTCAATCCCGCCGATATATTGATCCACCGGCAGCCAGCCATCCACCGCGCCGCGCGTGACAGGTTCCGCCGCGCGGGGCGAACAGAAGCGCGCGTAATACCACGATGAATCAACGAAAGTGTCGCATGTATCGGTCTCCCGCCGCGCCGGCTTGGCGCAGTTCGGGCAGGCGACATGCTTCCAGCTTGGGTGATTGTCCAAAGGATTGCCGGGCTTTGCGAAATCCACATCATCGGGCAGGCGCACCGGCAGCTGATCATCGGGCACCGGCACCACGCCGCAATCATCGCAATGGATGAAGGGAATGGGGCAGCCCCAATAGCGCTGGCGCGAAACGCCCCAATCGCGGAGCCGCCAATTCACAATGCCCGTGCCGGCGCCCTGCTTTTCCAATTCATCAATCACGCGCCGCTTCGCCGCCGCCACGCCAAGCCCATCCAGAAAGCCTGAGTTATACGCGACGCCATCTTCCGTATGCGCAACATCACCAACCGAGAAACTTGCAGCATCCGCACCAGGCGGCAGCACCACCGGTGTTGCGGAAAGCCCGTATTTGCGCGCGAAATCAAGGTCGCGCTGGTCATGCGCGGGGCAGCCGAAAATGGCGCCCGTGCCATATTCCATCAGCACGAAATTCGCGATCCAGACCGGGTATTCCTGCCCATTGAACGGGTGCTTGACCCGAAAGCCCGTATCAAAACCGCGCTTTTCGGCCTGTTCGATCGCGGCTTCCGATGTGCCCATGCGGCGGCACTCGGCGATGAACTCGGCTGCCTTGGCATCGCGCGCCCCGGCCGCAGCTGCCAAGGGATGCTCTGCGGCAACGGCCAGGAATGACATGCCGAACAGGGTATCAGGACGCGTGGTGAAGACTTCTACATCAGGAATGTCCCCCGCCGCTTCCGCCAGCTTGAACCGAACCTTCGCCCCCTCGCTCCGCCCGATCCAATTCGATTGCATCAGCTTCACGCGTTCCGGCCAGCGATCCAGCCCGCCAAGCGCTTCCAGCAAATCCGGCGCGAATTTCGTGATGCTCAAGAACCATTGGCTGAGCTGCTTCTTTTCCACCAGCGCGCCTGAGCGCCAGCCGCGCCCATCAATCACCTGCTCATTGGCCAGCACCGTGCCATCCACCGGGTCCCAATTCACCCAGGATTCCTTGCGCTCCACCAGCCCGGCGCGCCAGAAATCCAGCAGCAATTTCTGTTGCCGCCCGTAATATTCCACATCGCAGGTTGCGAATTCCCGCGCCCAATCCAAGGAAAGCCCCATGCGCTGCAATTCCGCGCGCATATTGGCGATATTGTCATAGGTCCATTTGGCGGGGTGAATGCCGCGCTCCCGCGCCGCGTTTTCGGCGGGCAGGCCAAAGGCATCCCAGCCCATCGGGTGCATCACCAAATGCCCGCGCGCCCGCTTGTAGCGCGCCACCACATCGCCCAGCGTGTAATTCCGCACATGCCCCATATGGATCTTGCCGCTGGGGTAGGGGAACATTTCCAGCACATAACATTTCTGTGCGCCTTCCGGCGGCACATCGGGCACCACAAAACAGGCGCGATCCTGCCAGGCCTGTTGCCAGTGCGGTTCGGCGCGGGTGAAATCATAACGCGGCGCGGCTTTGTCGGCCGCTGCTGGGGTAGTGTTCATGTGGAGCGAAAGCCAATGCGTGAATGGGGACTGAGACCTGATTAGAACAGAAACCGCGCCGGGGAAATCGGGCCCGATCTTCCCGCCCGGGTCCGCCCATGGCATGAAGCGTCCATGCCCTACCTTGTCATGTTCCTGGTCCTCAGCTTCCTGACGCTGCTTGCCACCTGTGTCATGCTATGAAGCGGCGCTTCCTGGCGGGTTTGGCGCTTTTGGCGTTGGCGGCCTGCGGCGATCTGCCGCAGCCCTTTCGTGGCAATCCGGGCGGCATGGCCGGTCGGTTGGTGGTGCCGCCGCCCTATCGCCTGGCGATACCAATCCCGGACGCCGCAATGCTTACCGCGACCGAATCCGAAGCCTTCGCCAAGGCCATGGCGGAAGCGCTGCTCAAGCGCGAAGTGCCGACGGTGGCCGATACGCCCCTGCCGCTGGATTGGCGCCTGGCCGTGGATATGCGCCTTGAAGGCAACCGCGTGGTGCCACGCTATGCCCTGTTCGATCCCGATGGCGCCCCTCAAGGGGTGACCGAGGGCAATGCCATCCCAGCCCGTGATTGGGCGCGGCCCAGCGCGGCCCTTTTCGCTGACGTGGCCAATGATGCCGCCCGCCGCGCGGCGGATTTGCTGCTGAGGGCGGAAGCGGCGCGAAAATCAACCGCCCCCTCGGCACTGACGGCTGCCGGGCCGCCACGTGTTTACCTGCTGCCGGTGCGCGGCGCGCCGGGCGATGGCAATGAAAGCCTGACGGCACGCATGCGCGATTCATTGGGCGATAATGGCATTCTGGCGCAGGAAGTTGCGGATGGCGCGGGCTTTGCCACTGATGGGCGCGTCAATGTCGTCCCGGTTGGACGGGGCATGCAAAGGGTGGAAATCCTCTGGATTGTCTCTCGCCGAGATGGTCAGGAACTGGGCCGCGTGTTGCAAATGAATGAAATCCCTGCCGGGCTTTTGGACCGGCATTGGGGCGATATCGCCTTTGCTGCGGCGGCTGAGGCAGCGGGCGGCGTGCAGCGCGTGATTGAGAATGCCGGCGGCATGCCGAAACGTGAGGGCGCTACGGGCGAGGCCGCGCAGGCCAGCACGGCACCTGGCGGGCTCGCCCTGCCGCCCCGCGCGGCGGCGCTCCCCCGGCCCGGCGCCGCGCCGTGATACGCCACCGCATTCTGCTTTTGGGGGCGGGTGGGCATGGCAAGGCGATGGCGGATCTGCTGCTGGCGGCTGGCGGGTATGACATTGCCGGATTTGTTGATGCCGCACCCAAGACCGGCCAGGTCCTCGGCCTGCCGGTGCTGGGGGATGAAAGCCTGCTCACCGCGCTGGCCGGGCAGGGCATTGGGTTTGCCCATGCTGCGGTTGGCGATAACACGCAGCGTCTGGCCGCTGCGGATCGCCTGCGCGCTGCTGGTTTTGCCCTGCCAAGCCTGATCCACCCGGCAGCCCTGATCGGCCATGGCGCCATGATCGGGGAGGGTGCTGCCATCCTTGCCCGCGCCGTGATCGGGGCCGAGGCGGTGATCAGCCCTTTCGCGCTGATCAATACCGGCGCGATTGTGGAGCATGATTGCGTGGTGGCGGAAGCCGCGCATATCGGCCCCGGCGCGGTTTTGGCGGGTGGCGTGCATATAGGGCCGGGTGCCTTTATCGGCGCGGGCGCGGTGGTGCGCCCTGGCATTTCGATTGGCGCAGGCGCGGTTGTGGGCGCCGGGGCGGCGGTGGTGGAAGATGTGGCGCCGGGTGCGACGGTGATGGGCGTGCCCGCGCGCCCTGTCTAATTCCCGCTGATATAGCGCGCGAAATCCGGCCCCGGCACACCGCGCCTGAGTGGCACACAACCAAGCGGCGGATCGGCGCTAAAGCGCCAGCCCTGATCCAGCACTTCCCCCAGAAAGCGGTCCAGGTGTCGCATGGCGCCATTGGGCAGATCATGCAGCACCAGCATCACCGGGGCCTGAGCCGCGCGCAGCATGGCGTGTGCGGTGGCGGGCCAGCCATCGGCGTCGCGAAAATCGCCCGGCACGGCATTCCACAGCACCATGGTCGCCTGATGTGCCACCAAATGGCGCGCCGCCGCGCCATTCAGCAAATGCGCACCCAGGGCCCCGCCACCACCATTGGGGCGAAAATAGCGCTCCGGCGCGGCAAGATCGCCGATCAGCGCATCGGTTTCTGAGATTTCATGCACCGCCTCGGCGTCACTGCGCCGCCCAAGCGGCGCGCCATGGGTCAGGGTGTGATTGCCGATCCTATGCCCCGCATCGCGCGCCTGCTCGGCCAGCGCGCGCGCCTTGGGATTGCGCAGTTTCTCACCAATCACGAAAAACAGCGCCGGGATGCGCCGATGTGCCAGCACATCCAGGACAGAAGGGGTTGCCTCAGGCTCCGGCCCATTGTCGAAGCTGAGGCAGATTTCCTTAGTGCCTGTACGGTTCACAGCCGTTCACCGAACAGACACCAAGCCTTTGTTGGGTCGCATTTCCCGAGCCGCCAAGCGTTTCCGCTTGGCTTGGAAATGCTCCGGGCAGATCAATCACTGATGCTATTGGTCAGCGTGCCGATGCCTTCAATGGTCAGTTCCATCACATCGCCCGCCTTGAGCGTTTGCGGCGGCTGCATGGCATAGCCAACCCCCTCAGGCGTGCCGGTCATGATCACATCGCCCGGCAGCAGGGTGAAGCCGGATGACAGCTGATGAATGATTTCCGGCACATCGAAGATCATCTTGCTGGTGCGGCTTGCCTGGCGTTGTTCGCCATTCAGCTTCAATCCAATTGCCAGATCGGCAGCGTTCAAATCACTCGCCGGCACAATCACCGGCCCCAGCGGGCAGGAACGATCCAGCGATTTGCCCTTGAACCATTGCCCGTGGCGGCGCTGCAAATCGCGCCCCGTCACGTCATTGCCAATGGTCCAGCCAAAGACATGCTCCAGCGCTTTTTCCTTCGGAATATCGCGCCCGGTGGTGCCGATGATCGCCACCAGCTCAACTTCGTAATCGAGCCACTTGGTCACACCCTCATGGGTTGGCACCTTCGCATCTGGGGCGATGACGCAATCGGCGGCCTTGGTGAAGAATTGCGGGTATTTCGGCACTTCGCTTTGGGT
>JBIIIE010000285.1:0-4074 GCA_044235135.1 Roseomonas sp.
CGCCGCTGCCAAGCCTGATGCCATTGTGATCCATTGCACCAATTTCCGCGGCCTGCCCGGCGCGGTTGGGATCGAAGCCGAAACCGGCATTCCCATTCTGGATTCCATCGCGGTCGCACTTTGGGGCGCCATTCGCGCGGCTGGGCGCAGCCCCTCCATGATCAGGAATGCAGGGCGGCTTTTCGCGCTCTGAGCCTGTAAAGCCCTACCGAGGCCCCGCCGCCACAGTGCCTTCCGGCGCATGGGCGAATTCCGGCACCAGCCGGGCCAATTGCTGAAGCGCGAGCCGCGCATTCCCCGCCCGGCCCGCCGTCGCCATTTCATCAATCGCGCGCCCGACCAGGGCGCTATCCGCGGTCCGAGGTGTCGCCACCAAAAGCCCCGGAAAGGCGGTTGGGCGCGGTGGTTCTTGGCCGTGGAACAATTCTTCATAAAGCCGCTCACCAGGGCGCAGCCCCGTAAAGCGGATTTCCACATCCTCATCGGGGCGCAGCCCCGCAAGCCGGATCATGCGCCGCGCCAGATCCACAATCTTCACCGGCTGGCCCATATCCAAAACAAAGATGCCGCCTTCGGCCAATTCCGGCGGCTGATCGGCAGGATCGGTCGTGCCAACCACACTCGCCTGCAACACCAGGCCCACAGCCTCACGCACCGTCATGAAATAGCGCCGCATATCGGGATGCGTGACGGTCAAAGGCCCGCCGCGTTCCAATTGCCGGCGAAACAGCGGCACCACACTGCCGGTCGAGCCCAAAACATTGCCAAAGCGCACCGTGATGCAGCGCATGCCCGCGCGGCCATGACGCGCCTCACGATCCAAGGCCTGACAATACATCTCGGCAAGGCGTTTTGACGCGCCCATCACCGATGTCGGGTTCACGGCCTTGTCGGTGGAGATGAACACCATCGCCGCCGTGCCGACCGAACGCGCCGCTTCCGCCACCACACGCGTGCCGAAGGCATTGGTCAGCACACCTTCCAGCGGATCATTTTCCACCATCGGGACATGCTTCAGCGCGGCGGCGTGAAAGACCAATTCGGGTTTGATATCCTCAAATAACCGGCGAATACGTGCCTCATCGCGCACATCGGCCAGCACCGCGCGGCGCGGCACATCCGGATGCTTTTCGCGCAATTCCAGATCAATTTCGTAAAGCAGAAACTCGCCGTGATCGAGCAAGACCAGCATCGCCGGACCAAGGGCCGCGACTTGCCGCGCCAATTCGCCGCCAATCGTCCCGCCCGCGCCGGTCACCAGCACACGCCTGCCTTGCACCAACCGCGCCATGCCTTCGCGGTCCAAAGGCACTTGCGGGCGATCGAGCAAATCCTCAATCGAAACAGGCCGCAATTCGACGCGGCGCGCGGCCTCACTGCCCGCCGGATCAAGCCGCGTTGGCGCTGGCGCGCGGCGCAAAGGCACACCATGGCGATCGGCGGCATCCAACAGCGCCTCCAGCGCCGGGCCTTCAATATCGGGACCCGAGAGCACAATCAGCCCAGGCAAGCGCCCTTCGGCGCGCAGCCGATCCAGCACCGCATCCGCTTCTTCAACCGTGCCCAGGATCAAATGCCCCTGCATCCGGCGCCCGGCTTGCCGCGCCCTGAGCGAGAGGATGCCAATCACCCGATACGGCGCGCGGCGATCCCGTTCCAGTGCGCGAATGAAAAGATCAGTGCCTTCCGCCGCGCCGACCAACAACACCGCTTGCGCATCGGCAGCCGCTTCGCCGGAATGGCGTGTGGCCTGAACCAGGGCCAAAACCCGCGCACCGATCAGCAGCGCACCCAATAGCAAGGCATGGATCAGCGGAAAGGCCGGGTTGGAAGGCTCCCACCCGCCGAGTATCTGGCTACCCAGCCAGAACAGCAAAGCGCCACCCACAGCCGCGCCCGCCACCGCCAGCAAATCGCGCAAGCCCACAAAGCGCCAATATTGCTGCGGCAGGCGCAACACTGCCCCGGCAGCGAGCAAGGCGAGCACCGAACCGGGTGCCGCCACCGCCCACCAGGCCCCGGATGGCCAATGGCGCGGCGCAATGGCCCAAACCGCCAGCATCAGCGCCAGCAGCGCAATCAGGCCATCAAGGGCCAGATTCAGTAGAATCCGGTGGGAAGGGCGGCGTGTCACTGCCCCGTTCTAGCCCAGAACTGTCCCCGTTGGAATCGCTTCACTTAACCCCGGCCATAGGACGCATCATGAAGCCCGTCAGCCGACCGTAAAGCGCCACAAGCCGCGCGGCCTCCGCTGCCCAGGAGAATTGCGCCAGCGCTGCCCGGCGCCCCGCCCGACCCAAGGCGCTGCGCCGCACCGGGTCCGCCATACGCACTACCTCGGCGGCAATTGCACCGGGATCAGCCGTATCCACCAAGGCGCCGCAGGCAGCGTCTTCAATCACGGCGGCCACTTCCTCGGCTGCGGCGGGCGCAATCACCGGCAGGCCGGCCAGCATGGCGTCGAACAGCTTATGCGGCAGCGCCAGGCGGTGATTTTCCGCCCCCGGCTGAAACAGGATCAGCGCGATGTCGCAGCGCGATGCGGCCTCCAAAGCCGCCTCATGCGGCAACCAGCCCAAGGAAGTGATGCGCAGGGTCAGGCCAAGTGCCTCCGCCCGTGCCCAGAAATCAGCCTCACTATCATCGGTGAAGCGGCCAATCAGGCAAAGCCGTGTCTCAGGCGCGCAAAGCGCCAGCGCTTCCAGCATATGCAGCGCACCACGCGCGCGGCTGAGAGCCCCCAGATGCACCAATGTCACGGGGCCGGGCACATGGATGCGCGGCAATACCGCGCCAAGCGCGTAATTGCGCGCCTTTACCACGCCCCCTTCTCCGCCAAAGGGGGCGCCAAGGCCATCCTTCGCCACCACCACCGCATCGGCAGCGCGCCCCATGACCCAGCAGGCGCCATGCAGCAGGCGGCGCAAGGCTGGCCGAATCAAGGCCGGCGCCCTGCCATCCAGCCGCGATGGGTAATGTTCATGCACATCCAGAATGACGCGCGCCCCAGTCCACCACCCCGCCAGCAGCGCCGCCGCCCAGGCATCGGGTTCCGAGGCATGGATCACCTCCGCCCGCTGCCCCGCCGCACGCATCGCAAGGCGCGGAATACCAAACACCCGGCGCCAAGCGCCGCGCCGTGCGGGGAAGGTGCTGATCGCAACGCCGGCCACAAGCGCGGGCGCCACGCCCGAAGGAGGTGAGGGGCATAGATGCGTGACCGCATAGCCAGCCTCTGCCAGGCTCCTGCCTTCTTTCATCACCACGCGAATATCGGCAGGCGGATGCGCCGCGGAGAGCAAAAGAACCTTGGGCGGCGCAAGCCAAACCGGCGTCAAGCCACCATCGCGCGGCATTCCTCACCTTCCAGCAATGCCTGCAAATGCTCTCGCATGCGAAGCCCCGCCCGCCCATCCCATAATGGAATGGGGCGCATGGGTCGTGCCGCGGTGTTCAGAATCTCGGCAACACGCTGCGGCAATTCCTCGGGCGAGGTCAGCCTGTTCATGCCAGCCGTAATGGTCACTGGCCTTTCAGTCGCCCCGCGTAGCGTCAGGCAGGGCAGGCCAAGCGCGGTGGCTTCTTCCTGCACGCCGCCACTATCGGTCGCGACCAGCCGCGCGCGACACAGCAAGGACAGAAACTCAAGATACCCGAGCGGCGGCGTAATGCGCACACCGGTGGGCGGCACAAAACCAAAGGATTTCATCTGCGCCGCAGCGCGAGGATGAATGGGCCAAACCAGCGGCAGATACCGTGCGGCGGCGGTAAGCGCATCCAACAGCGCAATCAAGCGCTCTGGCTTGTCCACATTGCCGGCGCGATGCAGCGTGACCATCCCATACCCCCCGCGTGAGAGCCCGCGCGGCAGGCGTTTGGCGCGCGCCGCCGCCAAATGGCGCAGCTGCGTATCAACCATGGCATTGCCCACCGCGCGCACTGCCGCCGCCGCATGGCCCTCCTGGCGAAGCCGCGCCGCCGTCGCCTCATCCGGTGCCCAAAGGATATCGGAAATGGCATCAATCGCGCGGCGATTGATTTCCTCAGGCAAGTCACGCTCCCCGGATCGCAGCC